>DEYT01000060.1 GCA_002364975.1 Opitutia bacterium UBA3151
TGAAGAAAGTTACGGTTATCTGCCCCTGGATCTTGTGCGAGACAAAGATGGAAATGCTTCAGCACTTGCAATAGCCGAATTATTTTCATTTCTGAAAGCATCCCAGTTAACAGCATTTGAATTTTTAGAAAATCTATACCAGAAATATGGATACCACGCGGAAAAAACAGAAAATATTTACTTTGAAGGAGCAGAGGGTAGTGAAACGATAAGAAAAATTATTAAATTTTACCGTGAAAATTCACCCGAAAAGATTGCGGATATTCAGATCGTTGGAATTCAAGACTTTTTACAACCCGGGCAAATTGATGAAGATGAAGAAGCTTTACCAATGGAGAACTTTCTTATTTTAAGCCTGGAAAATGGATTTTCTATAGCCATCCGACCGAGCGGTACAGAACCGAAAATAAAATTTTATATTTTTGGATCGGAAGATGCCGGAACCCAAGACCTGCAAAGTTCCAAAAACAAAGTGGATTCCTTGATGGACTCAATTGGAGCGTGGTTGTTAGAGGACGCTCATAAGAGAAGCACGGGATAGATTTTTTGGGTACTAAAAACCTCCAACTTACACTAACATAGAAGATGGGTTCTCTAGGTTTTCAGAAAGAGAATGGAGAAATTTCGCAGCGATTGCACCGTCAACTAACCTATGATCACAGCTAAGGCCAAGCATCATGGTCTCACCCATAACGATATTATTGGAGGTTCCTGCAACTGGTTTTTGAGAACTTGCTCCAATTGAAAGAATAGCAGCATTGGGGGGATTTATAATCCCGCTAAAAAAATCAATGCCAAACATGCCAAGGTTTGTGACTGTAAAAGTTGAGCCAAGCATCTCATCCGGTAACAGCTTTCTTGCTCTTGCTTTATTTATAAGAGTCTTGGCTTGGGCGGAGAGCTCGATGAGTGAAAGTTTTTCGGCATGATTGACAACTGGAGTGAGTAAACCGTCATCAATGGCCACTCCAAATGCAAGATTAACACTTCCGTGAAACTGAATATTTTTTTCTTCCCAAGAAGTATTAATAGATGGGTGCCATTTGATGGTTTCTGCGCAAGCCTTTAGTACCAAATCGTTGATTGAGATTTTAGGATGCTGGCCTTCACCCGATGATCTTTCTGCCAGTTTGTTGTTAATTGCTTCCCGTGCCAACCGTAGTGGTTGAGCATTAATTTCTTTCTGCAGATAAAAGTGGGGAATGGTGGTTTTAGATTCTAGAAGCCTAGAAGCAATCACAGATCTCATTTTTGATACTGGAATCCGTTTTTGCTCTAAAACCCCAGAAGAAATATCAGAATTTTGTATTGGCTCAAAGTTTGGTTTGGAAATAACTACATCCTTTAAGTTTTCTTTATCCAAATCTTTTTTGATAATCCTACCATGGGGTCCGGATCCTGCAATATTTGAAAGATCAATATTTTTTTCTAAAGCAATTTTTTTGGCAAGTGGAGAGGCAACAATTCTTGAACTGCCCGAATTAGAAATTATCGGATCTGCAGAGGCAAATTGTAGTTGATGATCCACTTCTTTATTGGCTATTTCCCTTTCATAAGACGGTTCCACACCGATTTCTTCAGTTGGTGTCTCCTTTTCGTCCGACGACTCTTCGGAGGCAACCGGTTTAGGATCCTGATCCTCTATGGGAGTAAGGGAGGATATGTCTTCTCCAGCCTCTCCAACAACCGCTAATGGGCTTCCAATAGAGGCTTCCAATCCTGATTCAACAAATATTTCAAGGAGAACTCCATCTTCAAAATTTTCTAATTCCATGGTTGCCTTGTCGGTTTCGATCTCCGCAAGAATATCACCGTTAGACACAGGATCTCCTTTGTTTTTGTGCCATTTTACAACAGTACCCACGGTCATCGTGTCGCTTAATTTAGGCATTTCAATTAGTTGGGCCATAGATAAAAGGGATTAAAGAATTTCTAGTGCGGCCTTTAAAACGCGTTTAGCATCCGGTATTTGAGCATTTTCTAGGGACTTGCTGTAAGCTTGCGGAGCATCGATTGCAGAGACTCTTTTGATCGGAGCATCTAGATAATCAAATGCCTGATCCTGAATAAGAAACGCAATTTGTGAATCAACTCCACAAAAAGGTTTATTTTCCTCTACCAATAAAACCCTGTTTGTTTTCTTTACACTCGATATTATGGAATCAACATCCAGTGGTCTAATCGAACGTAGGTCCACAACTTCAGCATTGATGTTGTGTTTTTCCTGTAAAATCGTGGCAGTTTCTAGAGAAGTATGAACGGCTTTGCCATGAGCAATAATGCTGATGTCGGAACCTTTCCTAAGCACATTTGCTTTTCCAAGAGGGATAATAAAATCATCATCATCAGGTACCTCACCTTCCATATTGTAAAGAATGGTATTCTCCATAACACAGACGGGATCATTATCTCGAATGGCAGCTTTTAACATACCTTTCGCATCCGCAGGGGTGGTAGGACAAATCACCTTCAACCCCGGGGTATTGGCAGCAAAATTTTCGGGTGTATGCGAGTGTGTCGCTCCAACGTTAGTTCCGCCATTGGCGGGTCCTCGAAAAACGATCGGTATGTTTATTAGTCCGCCGGACATATATCGAACACTTGCAGCGTTGTTGAAAATTTGGTCGAATGCGACATAACAAAAACTCCAAAACATAAATTCAACGACTGGACGCATGCCCATCATAGCTGCACCAACGGCAAGACCAGAAAAAGCAGCCTCACTAATCGGAGTGTCAATGATTTTATTAGGACCGAAGCGCTCAAGCATACCTTCAGAAACTTTGTAAGAACCTTTAAATTGGGCGACCTCTTCACCTAAAAGGATAACATTTTCATCTCTCTCGATCTCTTCAGAAAGGGCCTGGTTGAGGGCTTCTCGATAGGTAATTTTAGCCATTTAAAATTCAAATTTGGGGTTGCTCGAAAAACATGGTTCCTTCAGAAGTTGCGTCCTTGGGATTATCCGTTTCCCAGTAAATGTCATCCATTAATTCAGATATATCTGGATACGGACTTGCATTTGCAAACTCTGCAGAGGCTTCTGCTTCATCTTTTGCTGATTTATCGATTTCACTAATTTTTTCATCCGTAATTACACCTTCATCTAACAATTTTTCTTTAAAAAGACTGATGGGATCTTTGTTTTGCTTATATTCTTCAATTTCTTCTTTACTTCGGTAAGTTTGATCGGGGTCAGCAACCGAATGTCCTCTGTATCGATAAGTGATAATTTCTAGAACGGAAGGCCTGCAGGATTGATGTGCTTTTTTTAGGGCTTCACCGATATTGTGTCTAACCTCATAAATATCATGACCCTCTGATACTGAAAAATCGATATCAAAGGCATCACCCCGTCTTGCTAATGGTTCTCCAGCAGAATGCCTCGATTCTGAGGTGCCCATAGAATAACCATTGTTTTCAATGATGTAAACAACTGGCAAGTTCCAAAGAGAAGCAAGATTGAGTGACTCATAAAATGGACCTTGATTGGTAGCACCGTCACCCATGTAACATAGGCAAGCACCCTTGAGACCCTTGTGCTTTAGGGCAAATGCCATACCTAGCCCAAGTGGTGTTTGTCCACCGACAATACCATGACCACCCCAAAAGTTTTTATCAGGAGCAAAAAAATGCATGGATCCTCCCTTGCCTTTAGAGCATCCTGTTTTTTTCCCGTATAATTCCGCCATACATTCATCCATATCCATCCCAACTGCGAGGGCGTGTCCATGGTCGCGGTATGCGGTAATGACATGGTCGTCTGGGCCCATAGAAGAAACAGAGCCAACTGCAACCGCCTCTTGACCAATGTATAAATGTAAAAATCCGCCGATATGGCCTTGTTGGTAAGCCCGTAGAGATCTTTCTTCAAAGCGCCTAATTCGAATCATCTGAGATAGTAAATGTACCTTATCTTCAACAGAAAGGCCTGTATTAAACTCAGAA
>DEYT01000081.1 GCA_002364975.1 Opitutia bacterium UBA3151
TTTCGACTGGTTTCCCATCCGGAATCCCTTGCATTACTCACCTGCCAGGAAGACCTGATTAGCCAGAATTCGAAACGCGAAACCATCCTCTCCATTCCCGATCGAAGACCTGAAGATATGGAATGTGTGCTCGAGTCAGGACGGAGTAAGGAGGACCAATGGATCATCCGCCAGTCAGGTGACCAAAATCTTCTCATTGAATTCGGGGAACCAGAACTTGACCTACGGGTAAGGTTTAAGGTTCATCTCTTTTATCAACTGCTCATGGGAAGTAAAATTACCGGGATTATTGACCTGACCCCGGGAATTCGTTCCCTGCAAGTTCACTTCGAGCCCCAGGAATGTGCCCGCGATCAAGCGATCGAATGGATCCTTTCCAACCTTAATAAACTCGAGGAGGAAAAAGAAACCTCGGTCCCATCAAGAATCGTTTGGCTCCCCCTTTCCTGGGACGATCCCTCCACACAATTAGCGGTGGAAAAATATCAGAAATCCGTCCGCCCGGATGCTCCCTGGTACCCGGACAATATTGAATTTATCCGAAGAATCAATGGACTGTCTGACATTGATGAGGTTCGTCAAATTGCAGTCGAAGCAAGCTATGTCGTACTTGGACTAGGGGATGTCTACTTGGGGGCCCCGGTAGCCACTCCCCTGGATCCCCGCCACCGTCTTGTCACCACCAAGTACAATCCGGCCCGTACCTGGACTCCGGAGAATGCAGTCGGGATCGGCGGGGCTTACCTCTGCATTTACGGCATGGAGGGTCCGGGCGGATACCAGTTGATGGGCCGGACTATTCAAATGTGGAACCGTTACAACCCGGGTGGAACTTTTCCCGGGGGGAAGCCATGGCTCCTTCGTTTCTTTGATCAAATCCGGTTTTACCCGGTATCGGCATCGGAACTGGAGGAGATTAGACACGACTTCCCCCTCGGAAGATATTCCCTCCGTATCGAGGAATCGAGTTTTGACCTTAAGCAATACGAGGACTTTTTATTGGATAATCAAGAGGACATCTCCCGGTTCAAATCTGTTCAGCAGAAAGCTTTTGAAGAAGAACGCTCCAGATGGCAGGACGAAGAAAGTGAGTTTTCCGATACTCCTCCAGAACCGGAAATCGAATCCGAGCAAGTGATTCCCGAGGGAACCGAAGGGGTTGAAAGTCAGGTGACCGGGAATCTTTGGAAATCGCTGGTTCAATTGGGAGAAGAAGTGGTGGTCGGGCAAAATCTGGCGGTGATTGAATCGATGAAAATGGAAATTACGGTGGAATCTCCCGCCGAGGGCATTGTTCATTCCATGCTCAAAGCCGAGGGTGAACTGGTAAAAGCCGGGGAATTTCTACTTCTGCTCGAGACAAAAAAGGAGAAAGGTTCCTGATGCCAGCGATCACCTTGAGTGAACTGAGAAATCAGTACCAAGAAAAAAGTCTGACTCCAACCGTCCTTATCGAAACCCTCTGGCCCAAGCTGGAGAGTGCGGATCCCGCGATTTGGATCCATCGAATATCGAAGGAATCCCTCCTCGAACGAGCGGCGGAACTGGATGGTCAATCACTGAGCGAACTCCCCCTCTATGGAATTCCATTTGCAGTCAAAGACAATATGGATGTCGCCGGTTGCCCAACCTCTGCGGGTTGCCCCGATTTCAGCTACCAGGCAAAAACCGATTCCTATGTGGTCGAGCTTCTGGTTTCTGCCGGGGCCATCCTGATCGGAAAGACGAATATGGACCAGTTCGCTACCGGATTGGTGGGAACCCGGAGTCCCTACGGGGTACCCGGCAATGCCTTTGACCCGGTATTTATTCCAGGTGGGTCAAGTTCCGGTTCTGCGGTGGCCGTCGCAAAGGGGTTGGTTTCTTTCTCCCTTGGTACCGACACCGCTGGTTCGGGCCGAGTTCCCGCCTCTTTTAACAACCTGCTTGGTTTTAAGCCGACCCGGGGAAAAGTGAGTAATCGCGGGATCATCCCCGCCTGCCGAACCCTGGACTGCGTGTCGGTCTTCGGCTTGCAGGTTGGCGACATTGCGGAGGTCCTCTCAGTTTTAGAGGAATGGGACCCGCTGGATCCATTTTCCAGGAAGGTTGAAGAACATACTCCATGCTCTCTTTCCGAGACTCCAAAAGTTGCCCTTTTATCAGATAATCTGCTTGATTTCTTTGGCGATTCGATGGCCCAAAATGCCTACGAGAAGAGTGTCGAGGTACTGGCCAAGTCCGGGCTCGATCTCCATTCCGTCGATCTGAGCCCATTTCTGGAGGCGGCCGACCTGCTCTATTTGGGCCCGTGGGTGGCGGAAAGGTATCTCGCCACCAGTCCGCTCATCAATGAATCACCTGATTCGTTCCTCCCGGAGACCCGGAGAATTATAAAAGGGGGAAGTGAGCCCTCAGCCCAAGAGGCTTTCCTCGCACAGTACAAACTCGCGGGACTACGACGGGAAGCGGATAAAATCTGGGAGAACTTTGATTTCATCGCCCTACCTACCACCGGCACCATTTTTACCCGCGAAGCAATCTCCCATGATCCGATCGAATTAAACTCCAAACTCGGTCGCTATACAAATTTCATGAACCTGCTCGATCTCTGCGGATGTGCTGTGCCCACTGCATTCCGCGAAGATGGACTGCCAGCCGGCCTGACTCTTTTTGCCCCTGCTTTTCAAGATCGGGATGTGCTTCGATGGGCCGGGGAAATCCACCGAACTGCTGCAACCGGAGGGGGACTGGAGCTGAAATTTGAACCTGAACCACTTTGCGATTCGGAACATGTGGCGAGCATTGATCTTTTTGTCTGCGGTTCCCATATGTCGGAATTACCCCTGAACCAACAACTCACTGAACTAGGGGCTGAGTATCTTGGTGAAGCGGAAACCGATCCCCATTACCGCATGTATATTCTTCCCCCAACGGAGTCACTTCCGATTCGTCCCGGTCTGGTCCGATGCAAGGAGGAGACCGTTTCGCTCCCCGGAGAACTTTGGAGGATGCCCTTGAAAAACTTCGGTGCTTTCATGCTTAAAATCCGTTTTCCGCTCGGTATTTCCCAAGTCCAAATGAATAATGGTAAATCGGAATACGGTTTTTGTTGCGATCCCAGCGGTGTAGAAAGTAGCTCAGAAATTACCCATTTCCGTGGCTGGCGCTCTTATCTCGCAGAGAATAAGAAAAATACCGGGATAAGCTAGAGCAGTTGTAACCTCTTTTAATCGTCCAGACCGGGTGGCCTCCTGAACTTCTTAGTCTGTGATCGTGAACCTTTAGCTTGTAAGCGGCGCTCTTTCGAAGCCCGTGTCGGGGAAGTTGCCCAGCGTGACTTCTGGACCTGCATCACTTCCTTGATCAAATCCTTTAAGCGGACAAGAGCTTTTTCCCGGTTTGCCTCCTGGGAGCGGGCTTGTTGGGACTTGATGATCACCACGCCCCCCGGGCTGATCCGACGATCTTTTTTTTCCAATAATTTTTGCTTGTACACTTCGGGTAAGGAAGAGGCCCGAATATCAAAAAATAAATGAACTGCGGTGGACACCTTGTTGACATTCTGCCCACCGGGGCCTTGTGAACGAACCGCGTGCAAATCAATCTCATGGAGGGGAATCGATACTCTGGAAGAAACATGCAACATCTAGCTTATCACATCTTCCAATTTGTATCGTAACAAGCAAAACTTCACTTCGATTTGCTAAAACTTCGATCCATACTGGGTTTTAAAACTCCTAACGATAACTTAGATCATAGACCAAGTGTTACCATTTAATCCATAAATGGCTTGTTCACCCGCATAAATCCAATAAGCACCCGAAGAACTATATAAAAACGGTCTGCTTTGACCTGAGGTAAATAACCAGCCATAGGTTGGGCTGAAAAGCCAGCTGGCAGCATCGGTCTGGTCTGATCGATAAAGCCACCCGAGAGAGGAATGAAAAATCCATGGACCTTCATTTTCCCAATAAAATCCAATCCAAGAGAGCGTTTTCCAGCCTGCATTTAAACTTTCCGCCTCTGACCAACCCTTGGACTTGGTAAAATTGGCAGTAACCGAGGTATCCGCAACCAAGGTATGATTAAGAGTCGAATCGCTACCGACTGTTTCTCCACTCCAGTGGCTGAAGGTGTAACCGAAGTTGGCATTCGCATGTAAGGTAACTTCCGTACCACCCTGATAACTGCCGGATCCAGAAACCGTACCGGGATTGCCCGATGTTGGACTGACCGAGGTATTGAGAACAAAGTTGAAGATGGTGTTGGTATCGGCCGGGGTCCACGCATTTGCCAATCGAATAGCTTCGTAGGCATTGACCACTCCACCACTGGATACCATGCCGTTTAACTCGTCCACTTTGGTAACCGAGTTGAGCAGGATTTCACGAAGATCTCGAACCGTAAGTTCAGGCCGATGTGAGAGCACCATTGCCGCGACCCCACTGACTACGGGAGCGGAAAAGGATGTGCCATCATCGTACTCGTATTCGTTGCCGGTAAAGTTGAAGGAGGTAACCCCATTGATGCGAAAATCGTCGATGTAAACACCGTCATCATACCAAGCGGAATCCGTTTTCAAGCGAAAGCGGAATTGTACATTACTTTCTCCTTCGAGTTCGGCCAAGTCGAAGCTGTAGAGCGTGCCGAGCACTCCGCTATAACCGTAGATTCCATCAATGACTTCCCAGGTAACCCCGTAATTCGTGGAGTATTCAATAAAAAGGAAATCATAGGAAAAGCTCCAGTAGTTGTAAGCAAGCTGATGATAGATCCGAACATAGAGTTTGGGACTACTCACTCCTTCCATGGTGAGCAATGGACTTACAGTAAAAGTGTCGCTGTTATTGTAATAATTGATCGGATTACCAAAGTAATCGTTGCTGTCGGTGGCCCAGCGATTACCAAACAGATCAGTATGAAAGCTCCATCCCATCCCACTGTAGTCGTTACGTGTTCGACCGGTGGTCCATTGACTCCCAAAGCTGAAATCCTCGTAATACCAGAGCTTTCGGGAAACCGTAGGGCCGATCATATTGGTACCGGGTGCGGCAAGATCGACATTGGTAACTCCATAATTGGAAAAGGGAGCCAGTTCATTTTGTGAAGTGGTTGCCGCAACTGAAAGGATTGCGTTCCCGTCATATGCCGCCGGATAGACCGGATTGTAATCAATATCGTCTCCGATTCCATCCACTCCACCATTACCCGCAGCACAAATCAAAATAGTATCATACTCGTTCTCCAAATCATAGATTGCTTCCTGCAGGGGATAATTAAAGGGCTTCCCCTTGCCCAGGCTCAAATTCAGAATGCGGGCCCCATTAGTTACCCCGTAGGCTGCGGCGAGAATGATTTGTTCATCGGTTGCTCCCCCAGTCTCATCAAACACCCGAAGAGGAATAATAAAGGAGTCTGGGGCAATTCCGGTGATCCCCTCCCCATTGGTGGGATCCGCGGAAATGATTCCGGCAACCAGAGTGCCATGCCCGTTTAAATCCTCTGGTTGATTGTCCCAATCAACAAAATCCCAACCGATGGTGTCGTCCACCAGTCCGTTGTTATCATCGTCCACTCCGACGATTCCGTTTTGCTCTAGTATCTTGCCGCCCAATCTGAGACTGATCTCAGGATGATTCATCGCTACCCCTGAATCAATCACCGCCACTCCGGTTTGCTGTTGCGGATTGTAAATTTGAATAGCTTCATCCCAATTGATATCGGCATTTACATTGCCGGTCTTCCCATTCACCTCTTGACCGATGTTATGAAGCGACCACTGAAGCGAATACGCAGGTTCAGAAGAGGACTGTAAACTTGCCCTGCGGTTGTTGAAATCCGCATATTTCACACAGGGCCGAGCATTGAGTAGCGGGATGATCTCCGCAGCATCCAATCCTTCGGGCAAGGTATAAAGTATAGCCTTAGTCAAAAGAAATCTCCTTTTTTCCTGAAGCCCGAATCTTTGAATCAATCTTTCTCTTTCACTAGGAAAACAAGCATCATGGAATCTTATGAAAACTTCATTTTCTACATAGTCTTTTTGATTCGAAAATAAAGGTAGGCTGTAAAATAAAAATAATGTTAACCACTTGTACACTATTTCGAAATCCAATTAGATTAGTTATTTTCGCAAACTCTGAGAATTGCTTAGTAAAACATAAAGCTGCCAGCATGCATGACAAAAATCAAATTTTTATCTTATTCGGAAAAAATTAAACATTACTTCCGAAATGCTATTGAATACCTTATGAAACTTTCATTCTAAGGTAACCCATGCCGAATTGGCATATTCGTAGAGGCTGGGTTGGCCATTGTATTCCGCGTAGTATACCCAGTTACTGGTGCTGGCATCCCACATATGGGGAAAATCTGAAGTTTTCATATACATCCAACCCCGGCCAGCTTTGTAAAGCCAAACGGAATCGGTGGTTTCCGATGCCGGATAAAGCCAGCCCATTCCAAAGTGATAAATCCAAGTTTGACCACTGAGATAGTAGGAACCAAAAGTGTCATTAAGTTCATACCACCCGTTCCCTACTGAACTTGAGGTATTCCACAAGGAGTCCGAGGTAAAGGTGGCAGTTACATTTAGGTCTTGGCTAACGGTCAAAGTTAGCGGGCTTGTGGATCCGCTGGCATCTCCACCCCAAGAACTGAAGGAATAGCCGCTGTTTGCAGTGGCGATCAGGGTAACGCTACTACCCGAATCGTAAGTCCCAGCACCGCTAATCGAACCACCGGTGGGATTCACCACGGAAACGGTGTAAGTCGTGGTCGTGGGAATCACAGAAAAGCTGGCTGTGACTGTGAGATCTTGGTCTACGGTCAAAGTCAAGGGACTGGTTGATCCGCTAGCGTCTCCACCCCAGGAGCTGAAGGTATATCCGCTGTCCGGGGTAGCGGTCAGCGAAACACTCGTTCCGGAATCATAGGTTCCAGCACCCGTGACGGTTCCTCCGGTTGGAGTATCCACCGAAACCGTGTAGGTAGTAGTTGTGGAGGTATCGAAGCTTGTCGTCACATAGGTCCCTTCCAAACCTACATACTTGGCTAATTCACTGTCCTTGAGTTGGTTGGTACCTCCGTTCTGAAAGTCCGGGATGCTGTTGATATTTCCCTTATAGGCACCGACCATCATGAAGTGTTGGGTAAAATTAAATACGGCTCCTGTCTTGTCCGTGCTGCTTACATCTTCGGCATGGGCATGGTAGTGGTAGCCATAATCATCATGTTCATGCCCACCGTATTCATCCAAGGCAACCGAATAGCCGTCCATACTCGAGTAGGAAGTTTCGTATTTTCCATAAATTGCAATGCCATCCAAGCCAAAACCAATGAGAGGTGGATGTTGTTTTCCAACATAGTCCTCGATATTGTACAGGTTAATGCCGTTTCCATTGAAGGAATGTCCGTCCGAATGAAAGTGAAGGGTCATTCCTTGGCCAACATGCACGCCGGTGGAGGTAATCTCTCCATTCATAGGTGTAAAGTATAAAGTATTGTTGTAGGACGGGTAAATTTTAACTCCATCCAAAGTAATCCCAGACACCGAATACGAAGCATAATTATAGACATCATATAAGGAAGTATCGATCCCCGCAGCCAGAGCCAAGTTGTTGTAGGAAGACATGTCGTTGTCCAACAACGTAGTAATTAAACCGTAGTCCTTCATCGGAACTCGATATAGGCCATTGGTGAGAAAAGCGTTTCTGGTAATGGTGGATTCTTCGTAGGTGCCCGAGCCATCACCCGGGGGTCGAGCCACATCGATGAGAAAATTTGGCCCTCCGGTTCCATTACGAGTACCTACTACCATAAAGGGATGATAAACTCCCGAGTCATCCTGAGCATTAGTGAAATAAACGAAAGGAACGGTCGACTCCCCTAACTCAGCGTTTACCTCGTCGATCGCTCCAAAGGTGTGTGAAAGAAAATTGGCCCGAGCGGCCAGGTAAAGTTCCTTCGGGTAACGAAGTGACTCTCCAGCATTGGTCAGTGCAGCCTCGATCTGGTCTAAGTAAGCGGAAGCTACGGCAGTGGCATCCGCTGAAGTCCCAAACTGTTCGCGGTAACTGGAATCAATGTTGTCACCCGCAGTGCCATCCCTGAGGCTATTAAGTGAACTGTTAGCGATGGAAGTCACCTCGACCACTCCGTCCTTGGTCGGCCAAGCAGCAAACGCATTGGTTTGCCAATCATTACTTGTCGGGTTCATGTCTTCCCCGGGGTTGTTGGCGACATCGATTAGATCCAAGGAACTGGCAAGCATAATACTGGTCGCATCAGACTCCGAGGTGACAAGCTCGACACCGCTAGCCCCAAACTTCAACCATTGGTTGGAAGACCAAGAAGTATCCTGCTCCAAAGCACCCGTGCTTGAATTAAGGATGTAGCGTTTGCTGGCTTGTGCAACCGCGGAGGAAGAAGTTCCTGTAAAACTAAAAGCCAAATAACCAGTCTCGGTGAATTCCGTAAGATCAACCGCTTTTATTCTGCTGACTTGAAGGGAACTCGCCGTGCTAGACCCGTCAGTAGAGTTGCTGTCGATTCCATAGTAAATCATCAACTCCGGCCGCAAAGTATATTCACCGGTAAGGGAATCAGCGGATAAGGTCTCGATAGTTACATCCTGCATTTGGAACATGGACCGTAGAACTTTTCCGTAGGTTGCGGATGAATCAGTAAGCGAACTAACCGTTACGACTTCAAGACCATCCATGGTTCCACTAGTTACGGAAATGCAATACTGCTGGGTAGCGGCATCCAAGATAAGCACATGAGCCCGGTTCTCGATGGTGGAGATTGCTTGCGGGGTCCAGCTCTTGGAAAAGGAGCGGTTAAGAATATCCACAAAGGGAGCAGGGCCATAAAAATCAGCACCTGCTAATTTGAGGCTAAAAAATAACAGCGACAAGAATAAGCTAAAAATTGCGTACTTTTTCATAAGGAGTGTTGTTTACACTAACCGTTCGAAACGAAAAAGTAAGGAAAGTCAAATGTCCTAATCGTAATGGAAGAGAATTCTTGATTATTTACCCGGGTTTTTGAACCAGACCACATTCTGACTGCGTTGACCAGCTACAAGAATGTCCTTCTCCCCATCGCCATCCAAATCTGTGATCATGGTATCGTAAGCCATTTGATCCCGGCTCAGAACATGGCGGGTGAAATTGCCTTTGCCATCGTTCTCATACCAGACCGCAAGTTTTGACTCGTATCCCACCGTACTCATATCAATATCCCCATCTCCATCAATATCTCCAAAATCGGTGGAATGGGTGGAATCAATGGTGTTATCAATCATATGTTGTTTCCAATGGGGAGCCTCAAACCAGAGGACTCCCACCCCATGCCCACGGGTTGCCAGAATATCGATTTTGCCATCCCCATTGACATCAACCGGAGCGGCATGGGTGGCCCCGAATTGTTCCCCGGCCCCGGGGAGTAATTCCTTACGCCATGGCTTGGATATATCCATCCCTGAATAGTAAACCGCAAAATAATTTCCATTTTCAAAAGGTTTACCCTTGGCACCCATAGCAAAATCGATGCGACCATCTCCATTGATATCCCCGAAATCGAAGTAATGACTCCCCCCTTGAGCCGTACCTTTCGCAAGGGGAATAATGGTCCATTTGATCGGTTTCTTTTTTGATTGATTGGGCTGAAGCCAGCAAACCGATCGGGAGTAGGGTCCCTTGTCGTCGCTAAAATCATTGGTGATTAAATCATTCTTCCCATCCTGGTCGATATCGAAGGAACGAAGGCAATGGACTCCAAAGATCTCATCGGTAATCAAATGCATTTCCCAGGTGGTACTGGTTGGATTCTGATCGGGGCATTCCATCCAGAATACTTCCCGAACATAGGAACCAACAAAGTCGAGATCCCCATCCCCATCAACATCATGTAAGACGCAATGAATACAGCGGGGCTTCATTTTGGCATATTTGGGCGTAGCTTGGGCAAATACAAAGGGCTGGTCATACTTCGGACCAAAATACATAAAGAATTTTCCCTCGGCGGAGAAAAGAATTTCCTGTTTCCCGTCGCCATCATAATCATGAGCGGTAGCAGAGTTGACATGGGAACCCGAATAGATTTCCTGACTTGGCCAACCCGCATCCTTGGCGTATCCATTCAAAACTAGGCAAAAGAGGCCAATGAAAAGGGCAAATATTCTCATAAACGCCTTATAATTTTCTATTTTCCAGACCACAAGTCGGTGTTTGGGTCGTAATTTGGATTGGGCTTCATCATTTGAGCACCCACTTGCTTCCGCCAACGATGAAGTTTGCGGGTTAGCTCCTTGGTTTTCTCAACCTCGATTTGAGCAAGGTCTTTGTGCTCGCCGATATCCTTGGCGAGGTTAAAGAGTTGAACGGTTCCATTCTCAAAATATTCAAGCAGTTTATAATCCCCGTCGCGGATCGCACCTCCGGGGCTTTGCATCCCATGGTTGCTGTAATGCGGAAAATGCCAGAAAATTGGACCTCGGTCCATTTTCTTACCTTTGACCAAGCGGGTGAAGCTCTTGCCATCGATCTTCTTGGGATCGTATGGCAGCCCGAGCATTTCCAGAATGGTGGGGTAAAAATCAGTGCTGATCACCGGCTCATCACAGACGATATTCTTCTTCCCTTGATGGGGCCATTTTACGATCATGGGTACGCGAATACCACCCTCGTAAAGCCAACCTTTGGCCCCACGCAGGGGAAGGTTGGAACTCGAGGTCGCGGTATCCAATTGTTTTTCAGGAACCACCCGGGCTGGGGTTCCGTTCATCACTGACATGCCCCCATTGTCAGACATGAAGAATACAATGGTGTTTTCCAACAGACCATTTTCTTTCAACTTAGCCACCAAGGTGCCAAGGCTTTGATCCACCGCCTCCACCATCCCAGCCAGTTGAACATTGTCCTGCTTTTGTTTCACTTTCACCAAATCATTCGGATAGGATTTGTAACTGTTGGCATACAGAGGGCGTTTGATTAGTTCATCCAATTCAGAACGGGTGGGAAAAGTCGGACTGTCGGGGTTACCTTCGAGAATGTAATCGGGCCCGGGCTGGGGTTTCATTCTTGCCAATTTCTTTTTGTATTTTTCTACCAGGTCAGGACGGCCATGAATGGGGTCATGGACGGAGAAGTGGGACATGTAAAGAAGGAAAGGCTTATCCTTGTTGTCGTCGATA
>DEYT01000032.1 GCA_002364975.1 Opitutia bacterium UBA3151
CTGAATGTGATCTGCTTGGCAGCGAATGCGGTATTGATTCCAATCATTCCGCTTGAGTGCATTTCTCCGATCCTCTTTCCAGTTGCTTGCGTTGTATGGATTTTCGATTGGTTTTTTGGGATGAATCCAACCTCTTCGACCTTCATCATAAAAGCCACCAGACCAACACCGGTCAGAACCATCCACTTCGGCCTGGTATCCAAACATGACTCCGTTTTCTTTTTTCTGGGAACGGAAAAGAATGCCAGAATTCGCTTTGCCCTCTGGTAATTTAATAGCTGCCTTGAACTCAAAATTTGAAAAGGTTTGGTCATAGGCCAAGAAGAACTTCTTGTTGGCTACTAATTCAATCATGCCGTCTTTAACGCTTGCTTCACCATGCGGATAGGGGTTGTGCCATCCATCCAGATTTTTGCCATTAAAAAGAGTCTTCCATTTGTTGTTTTTAGAGGCAATGGCTTGGTAATTTAAGAAAAGAAAGAACAAGCAGGAAGAAAGAGTTAGCAGGACGGTTTTCTTGGTATTATTCATGGGATTAGATCGGAATTAATTCTAGAATAAGTAAATTGACGTTTGGCTTAACTGGTGTAAAGCATATTGGGTCTTTCGTCTAAATTTCATGAAAGTATTACTCACAACCACCTCCTTTCAGGATACCCCCGGGCCACACCATGAATTACTTCGGAATGAGGGCTTTGATCTTCTTTGCGCGAAGGGCCCTCTTACAGAATCAAGGATGCTCGAATTGGTGGGAGATGTTGATGCGTTTTTGTGTGGTGATGATGAGGTCACCGCAACCGTGGTTGAAAAAGCCCTGCCTCGATTAAAAGTGATCTCCAAATATGGTATAGGGCTGGATAAAATCGATACCGAATTCGTTACCGAAAAAAAAATACCGCTCACCTTTTGCCCGGGGGTTAATCACACTACGGTAGCAGAGCACACTTTTGCCCTGATGCTTGCTCTTTTTAGAAAACTGGTTGAAGAGGCCAACCATGTGTCCAGGGGGGAATGGATTCGAGTTACGGGGAATGAGATCATGGGTAAGACGATTGCGATTATTGGTCTGGGTAGAATTGGTAAGGAGGTGGCCCTTCGAGCCAATGCTTTTGGTATGAAGGTTGTTGGTTTTGATCTACACTGGGATTCCGAGTTTGCCGAAAAGTATGGTGTACAAAGATGCGAATCAGCGGAGCAGGCCCTCATCCAAGCCGATGTGGTCAGCCTACATGTTAATCTATCGGGCGAAACCAGAGACCTGATCAACCGGGAACGCATTTCCAGAATGAAAAAAGGCGTGGTGATTCTAAACTGTGCAAGAGGAGAAATTGTCAATACCTCGGATATGATCGAAGGGTTGGAATCTGGACAAGTGGGGGGGTATGGAACCGATGTGCTCGATATCGAACCCCCTCCTGCAGATCATCCCATGCTTGGGGCACCCAACACGATTATTACTCCGCATATTGGTTCCCGGACCTACGAATCGGTGGAACGCCAAGCCACCATGGCGGTCCAAAATTTGATCCTTGCCCTGAGAGGTGAAAAACCTCTGGCTCAGGCAAATGAGGTGCCCTTAACGGCCCACATCTGACCATTAAAGTCTATGAATTCAGAAGCAGATCAATTTTATGTCGTTCCGGTTTCGGTTCACGACAAACTAGTGGGACAAGCCTATCGTGTTCGCGGATTCGATGATTCGGAATGTACCGCCGCCGCCAAATTTTCAGCCTATGCAACCAAGCATGGAATTCGTACGCATAATGCCCTAAAAGCATTGCATTTAGATGACTTATTTGGATCGAAGGCCGGAGGGTGTAAGCCCGCGGCGAAGATTATAAAAAAGGAAGGTAGGTTTCCTTCCTCCGAAGTTTGGGACTGTCAATTTAAACTGGGGCAAGCCACCGCTTATGAAGCGATGAACCGGTGCATTGAACTCGCGGATGAATATGGAATTGGACAGGTATCGGTCGATCATGCCTTTCACTATCTCTGGGGTGGTGGGTATGTCATGGATGCGGCGAGGCGCGGGTATATTGCTTACACGAATTGCACGGCTTCGATTACTGAGGTTGTTCCCTTTATGGGAACAGAGCCAACCCTTGGTACGAATCCTCATTCTTGGGGCTTCCCAACCATGAGTGCAGTTGGATTCCCGATGGTGATTGATTGGGCGACTTCGGTCATTTCCATGGGGCGGGTTCAGCAACTCAAGCGTGAGGGGAAAAGCCTACCGCCTGGTGCGGCTGTCGATCAAGACGGGAAGGATACGACGGACCCCGATCAAGTGGCTGCCCTGAAACCATTTGGGTCCCACAAAGGCTACGGGTTGTCCTTGATTAATGAGATCATGGCAGCTTTCATTGGAGGATCCAAGCCCACTTTACGGAGTAATCATCTCCAAGACGGCGACAAGCATACTCCGAATTTTTATTTTCAGGTGATTCATCCCGAAGCCATCAGTGCAGGAAATTTTGCCTTTAACAGGACGCAGTCGGAAAACCTGAAAGTGGTCTTGGATGACATTTTATCCGAAGGAAATCAGAATTGTATTTTACCGGGCCAATTCGAGGCTGAATTTGCTCAAAGGACTGAAAAAGCAGGGGGGCTTCTCTTCTCCGAAAACGAGATTATTAGCTTTTGCAAAATGGCAGAAGAGTGCGGGGAAGCTCCTTGGCTTGCTGCTGATTTTCCAAAGGAAGTAACCTAAAAAATTAGAATTATGAGCTTATCGATTCGTCCTCAATCCGAATGTAAATACGACCTTATTTCCCTTGGGGAAGTGATGCTACGCCTGGATCCCGGGGAGGGCAGAATTCGTTCAGCCCGTGAATTTAAGGCGTGGGAAGGAGGAGGGGAATATAATGTCGCTCGGGGTCTCCGCAGATGTTTTGGTCTATCTACTGGGGTGGCTACAGCTTTTGCTGACAATGAAATTGGTCGACTTATCGAGGACTTCATTTTGCAAGGTGGGGTGGATACCTCTTTAATCAAATGGGTTGCCTACGATGGTCTTGGCAGGGAAGTCCGAAATGGTCTTAATTTTACCGAGCGCGGCTTTGGAATTAGGGGAGCAGTTGGAGTGCCTGATCGGGGTTTGACTGCAAGTAGCCAGTTAAAATGCGGAGATTTTGATTGGGATGATATTTTTGGCAGGCAGGGAGCTCGCTGGTTTCATACAGGTGGTATATTTGCTGCCCTTTCTGAATCTACTGCAGAAGTAGTGGCGGAAGCGGTACAGGCAGCCCAGAAATATGGAACGGTGGTATCCTACGATTTGAACTACAGGCCTTCACTATGGGAATCGATTGGAGGGATTGAGAAAGCTCAAGAAGTAAACCGTGCCATTGCCCGTAATGTGGATGTTATGATTGGTAATGAAGAAGATTTTACCGCTTGTCTAGGGTTTGATGTGAAAGGAATGGATGAAAATATATCCAAGATCGAAGTAGACCACTTTAAAAAAATGATTAATCAAGTGGTTGCTGAATTTTCAAACTTTAAAGCAACTGCGACAACCTTAAGAAGGGTTCAAACTGCAACCCTTAATGACTGGGGTGCGATCTGTTGGGAAAAGGGGAATTTTTATGAAGCAACTCATCGTCCTAATCTTGAAATTCTTGACCGAGTCGGTGGAGGTGACAGCTTTGCATCAGGGCTTATTTATGGCTTTCTTCAGGGACACGATGGCGAAAAAGCGGTCAATTACGGTGCTGCCCATGGTGCTCTGGCAATGACTACTCCAGGGGATACTTCGATGGCTACCCTGGCAGATGTGGAAAAAATAATCCACGGAGGGGGAGCCCGAGTGGTTCGATAGTCTAGTCTAAAAGATTAAAATGTATGAATGATTTGTTTAAGGTAAATGAAAAGGTGGTCGTGGTAACCGGAGCCACCGGAATCCTTGCTGGTGGAGCCGCCCAATACTTGCAAAACAATGGGGCTACGGTAGTGTATATGGGTAGAAATCAAGAGAAAGTTGATCGAGTCCTGTCCGAAGCCAGAAAAATTTCTGACAACTGCATGGGTTTGACCTGTGATGTCTTGGATGAAAAAGCACTCTCCAAGGGATATGTAAAGGTACTCCAGAAATATGGGCGAATTGATGCTCTAATCAATGGGGCAGGAGGGAATATGCCTGGCGCAACCATA
>DEYT01000050.1 GCA_002364975.1 Opitutia bacterium UBA3151
ATGGCTATTTGCATTTCCGGGGACATCGACCCGGATAAAACTTTCGAAATTATTGAAGAACACTTCTCATCATGGAAGAAGTCGGAATCCCTTCGCCCTGAGCCCAAGTGGGATGAAAAAAAACTCCAAGGGAGAGAATTTGTGCAAGTTAAATACCTAGGTGAAGAACAACTTCTTATGGCTTTCCAAACCGCACCGCGCTTTCATCAGGATTACCCAACTCTTCGTTTAATTGATATGATCCTGGACAACTCTGTGGCTGGACTGATCAACCTCAACCTCGTTGAAAGACAAGCAGTCCGAGCTGCTGGTTGCTTCCCTCAAAGTTATAACGATCACGGAGCCCATTATCTCTACGGAATCCCAAAGGACGGCCAGAGTATGGAAGAGGTGGAAAATCTCCTTTTGGATCAGGTTGAGTTGGTCAAAAAAGGAGAATTTGCTGACTGGATTCTTCCAGCTGTGCTCAATGATTTCAAAAAGACGCAGAAGGAGAATTTAGAAAGTAACCCAAAACGAGTCGAACTACTTCGGGATTCCTTTCTTTCTTTTGTGGAATGGGAAGTAATGGATCAAGAAATTCAAGTTCTGGAGAAAGTAACCAAAGAAGATGTCGTTCGGGTAGCAAACAAGTATTTCGGAGAAGACTATGTAGTGGGTTTCCGCGTGGATCAACAACATGTCTTACCAAGTATCGAAAAACCCAAAATTGATCCTCTGGAAATCGACCCGGATAAGCAATCGGCATTTATGAAGGAGGTCGAAGAGATCCCTTTCAATCCATTCGAACCCGATTTCATAGAATCCGGGAAAGACTTTGTATCTAAGGAAATTGCCGATGGGATAACCCTGGTGCATGTATCAAATCCTCTGAATGACCTTTTCGGGATTGAAGTCAGAATGGGGATCGGAAGCGACCATGAACCCATGCTTCCTTATCTCAAAAGAATGCTCAGTCGGTCTGGGGCTGGTGAAATCTCATCCGAGGATCTCAAAATTGAATGGTATAAATTAGCCACCGATTTTGGTTTCGCAGTTCGACAACATTATTCCTCTTTTTCCCTAAATGGCTTAGACGAAAATTTCGAAGAATCCCTAGACTTAGTGGAAAAACACCTTTTGTCCCCCACTCTTCTTTCAGATACTTGGGAAAAGACCAAAGAGATCTTACTTTCGGAAAGAGATGATGAACAAAAAGATCCGCGTGCCCTAAGCAATGCCCTCGCCCATTTCCACCGCTACGGCCAAAATTCTCGATTTCGCAAACGCCCATCCGATGCTGATCTAAATGCGTCTACCCCGCAGAATCTTGGCACACTTATTACCGATTTATTGGCGGTGAACCGAACCATCCTTTATTTTGGACCTCGTAGTGTAGAGGAAATTGAAAAAACCATTCTAGAAGGAATGATCGGCCAAAAACCGACCAAGGAGACTCCTCCTTTCTCCCCCGATCGCTCTTTTCAGGCTTCTAAAAACCAAGTTTATTTCCTGCAAAAGGAAATGGCACAAGCCCAAGTTAGGTTGGAGTTTGCGGTCGGTACCTATGAAGAAGAAATGACCCCCCTAGCACAACTTTACAACGAATACTTTGGAGGAGGTATGGCTGGTCTGGTTTTTCAAGAATTGAGAGAGGCTCGTGCTCTCGCTTACTCAGCATGGGCACACTTTTTCACTCCTTCTCGTCCAACCGAAGAAAATATTCTCGTAGGTGCAATCGGATGCCAGGCTGATAAGACGATCGAAGCAGTGAATGCCTTTATGGAATTACTTGATAATATGCCAATCAATCAAACCCGTTGGGAATCGGCCTATTCTTCTGTCTTAAGTACCTACCGGACAAATCCCAGCAAATCTCGTAGTATTCCAGGATTTGTCTTTGATTACAATGCCTTAGGGCTCCAAGAAGATCCTCGCAAAAATCGCTACCAGAAAATTCAAAAGGTCCAGATTGATGATCTCAAGAATTTTTATGAGCAAAAAATTCAGCCTCAATCGATTCTCGTCTCAATCGTAGGAGATTCAGATAAGATCGACCTTCAAGAATTGGAGAAAATAGGAAAGGTCACTGCGATTAGGCCCGAAGAACTTTTCAGACGCTAATCCCGAGGGGTCTGCTTGTGTGAGCCTCTGGTATTTGTTGGAAGCCCTTCCCCGGAAACTAGTGAATTCTTTTCGGCATCGGTTGCGATATTAGTCACTTTTTCATCCAAAGTGAGTACTTTACGGAAAAAACCAAAAACCTTTTCACATTCATTTGCTCGTTCCTCGGTGTTTTTAAGCCGCAGAATGACCCTTTGTGAGTTTCCCGTCTGTATTTCAGTCAAAGTACAGGAACAAGTGACTCTACCGTTATTGGTAGCAATTTCAAGTACATCGATTCTGCCCATTGGAATAAATGCCTGACCATGATCCGAGACCTCCATTCGTAAAGCAACCCGTCTTTCATCAAAATTAAAAATCCGGGTGTAACGAACGGAAGTGCTGTCAACGCTTTGCAGCATAGATTCCATTCCGTGACGAAGAATTTGGAGTATTTCGATCGATCGATCCATTTGAATCGTGCAATTACGAAGAATATTAGCTAAGGAAGCAAATGTATTCCAAAAATTTTCATGCCCAGACCCGAACATATTCAAGCAGTTAAAGAATTAGAACAAAATGAAATCGAACAGGAACTGTTCGATTCATGCCTCGAACATGCGGAGGGCGACGATTTAAAGGCCAGAACTATCTACTTACATAGACGCTCTGCAGAATTAAAAATTTCAAAAGAGGACCTAGATGAGCGAGAGAAATGGCCGATGTTATTGCCACTGCTCGTTCTTTATACCTTAGGTGCCATCGGGGTTTTACTCTTGGTCTTTGGGTTTTTAGGTTTCCAATTAAATTGGTGGTGATTCCTTGGCCAAATACTTCAATAGTCCCTTAGAATCTTACCGTCCGTAAAAGACCATAAAACTTTAATAAAAAGGAAGAGGAACAAGAGAATATATCGGTCGAAAGGAGGAGGAAGAAATTCTTTGATTTCATTCATTTCATATATGTTGTCCCTTGGATTGACTGTAGGCATTAAAGACCTACCTATACCCATCAAATCATAGGCTTGTTCTGGACCCACCAACCGATCCAAAAGTAGCATTTTAGCTTTAAT
>DEYT01000154.1 GCA_002364975.1 Opitutia bacterium UBA3151
AAAATTCGCCGCATGGGCCCTGCTTCTAGAAAACCAAATAGATGAATCCAGTCAAGCAGGTGGAGAAGGAGAGTCTTCCAGTCAAGATTTTGCAGAACAAATTCTTGCATTAATTAAAATCAGAGAAGGGCAAAAACAACTCCTGCAGAAAACAAGCTTCTTTCATCGGCAGAATCTGCAAAAGGAGTTCCCAGACTGGCGGGTTCCTTTAAGTAATCAGCAACATGAACTTGCCATAGACTTGACCGATACGCAAATCTCTCTTGCAAATGAAGCCCTGAATCCAGTGTTCGATGAAGCTCATACCGCGATGTCTAGTTCACACCACCTGCTGCTAAGTAAAGTAACCAACCACGAGACCCAATCTCAGCAAAAGAAGGCAAAGGATTTGGTCAGTGACTTAGTAAATCTTCTGGTTGAAGGTCAAAATTCAGGAGAGGATGGAAAATCAAATGAAGAAATTAGTATGATCGATTTCCTGTTAATGAAAAACCAAATTGGACAAAAGCAAAATGCTGAGGGCAAAAGTCCATCTGCGGGGAAACAAGGCGGCGGATTCAACAAGGCCGGGAAATCTGGTGAAATACTCGAAGACAACAACGGAAAAAACCTGGAACCTCCACGCACCGAGAGAAAATCAGATGCTGGCACTACAGAAATCCCTTCCGTACCTGTAGAATTTAAAGAAGCAATGAAAAGATATATCGAACAAATTGAATGATGACTTTCTTTTTTCGTTGTTTGGGAATGAGTCCAATTTTCGCGACTCTTTGCTTATCTGCTCAAGAAGTCCATGAAAGCAAAGATGATTTCCTGGTTCAGTCTTTAGATCCTAGCTACGCCAGAGGAATTGAGTATCTAGCCACCAGCCAAGGTTTAGATGGAATGTGGACCGAAAATCCTTACGGGGACCAAGCCGGGGTGCTAGGAATGGCAATTCTTGCTTTTATATCAAGAGGGGATGACGCGGAATTTGGGCCCTTTTCGGAAGCAATTAGCAAAGCCCTAAACGCGATGCTGATTCAGCAAGATTCAAAAACCGGCTTCGTCGGTTCGACCATGTATAATCACGGTTTCGCATGCCTGGCCTTGGCAGAGCTTTATGGAACTTTGAACGACGAGCGTATTGGCCCTGCCCTACAAAAAGCAGTTTCACTGATTATTTCTGCAGCCAATAAAAACCCTCAAAATGCCTGGCGTTATTACCCTGACAGTAATGATTTTGACACCACAGTTTCGGGAACGCAGTTGGTCGCATTATTTGCAGCTCGGAATGCCGGGATAGAAGTCCCCAAAGATATTATCGAAAAGGCTTTGAGCTCGATGATAAACTGCCAGGATTCAAATGGTGGATTTGGCTATTCCTCTTCAACCGGTGCAAATTTACCAAGAACTTCCATTGGCTCCCTGGTTCTTTCACTAGCGCAAAAAACAGAAACCGAAGCTTACCAGAAATCCCTGATCTATTTGCAAAAAAATGCTGTATATGGTGACCAGGCACATAAGTTCTACAGCCTTTATTATACAGCTCAAGCAATGTTTCGGGCTAGCCCAGAACTTTGGAACGAATGGAATGCAAAAAATGTCAGAACCTTGCTTGATAGCCAACAAAAAGATGGATCGTGGAGAGGAAATCATGGGGTTACTTTCTCCACTTGTTCAGCACTTCTTTCCATGGCCTTGAATTATCGGTATCTCCCAATCTACGAACGATGAGCGTCAAGGTTTCCCTCCTCTTTCTAAGCCTCTTTTCTATCTTTGTGTTCTATGCACAAGGAGAAATAAAGGAAGCAATACCGATGGAACGACTTTCATTTTCAGATGACTCTTTTCTCCTCGGTCATTTGCTCGGACTTACCCCCGAAAAGAAATTACTCTGGAAACACAAATCATCTTCCACTCCGATAGAATTTGACTTCGACGCAATTGAATCGATTTCCATCAACCGAAAATCAAACGAAGTTAAAAAGCAACCGGAGAAAGATCAACTTCTCGGTGTTCATTTTTTAAATGGAGACTATTTAAGAGGCTCACTCCTATCGTTGGATCAAGAGACCCTTCGCTTTTCAACATGCTTTGCCGAAGATTTATCGGTTCAAGTTGAATCCCTATCACATCTGAACTTCTTACCACGTTCCTATCAAGTAGTTTTTGATTCCTTTACCGATTACAAAACATGGAAGAAAAGCAACAGTAAGTCATGGAGCGAAGAGCAAGGAGATCTCTTGTCAGTATTTTCTGGCAGCACCGGTACTACCCTCCCGGAACTTGACGCAATAAACATAAAATTCAAAGCAGTCTGGCAAAGATCCTTCTACCTTGCCCTACGATTCTTTTCCGATTCGGATGGTGGAAATTACGGAAATATTGGCTACCATCTTTCCTTTTCTAACCATCGTATTAATTTACAATCAAACAAGAATATGGCAGGGAGAACGGTTCGCGAAACTTTAGGTTCAAAACTTGTTGAAAGTCTTTCCGGGGTAAAGTCTGCAGAATTTGAAATCTTTTCACATCGATTGAGAAAAGAATTTGTGATCAAAGTAAATGGGAAGGAGTGTGCTCGATGGCAAGACTCGGACTCAGAATACACCCCGGTTGAAAATGGTATTCTTTTCATAAACCAAGGTGGGAATTCAAACATTCGATTGCAGGAGCTTTCAATTGCTGGATGGAAAGGGGAATTCCTGCCCCAATCTTTTACATCGGCAGAGACAATCGAGCATTCGATAATCTTCAAAAACGGCGATTCTACAGAAATTGAAAATGCCTATGCCAATGATCAAAACCTTACCATGCTCTCGAGACATGGAAGCTTTACACTGCCTGTCGAAAGAATTCAAAGACTCAATTTTCCCCACCAATCAAAAAAACCAAATGGGTTCCAATCGTTTCAAGATCGTCATTTTACTCCGAAAAACCAGATATTTTTAGAAAGAGCTCAAGGCAAATTACATCTAGAATTAGATCAGATTAAGAATAACTGTCTTCATGGAAGACAGCCTTCCATCGGGGACTTATTAATTCCCTTACCATGGATCAAAAAAATTGATGCGAACTTAAGCCTCAAGCACCTTGAAAATTATTTTGAATTTCTTAGTGCAGCACAATCTTCACTTCAGGAACTCAAGCCCGATAAAACATTAACCCTTTTGAATTTAATCAAGCCCAACGAACCAGATTGGTTCTGGAAACGATTATCACTG
>DEYT01000124.1:0-307 GCA_002364975.1 Opitutia bacterium UBA3151
CATTCTTTGGCTAGTATTCCAAGATATCCCATCGAAATTGCCAGCCTCACAGGCGAAGATCTCAGTTCCTTAAATCGAAAAATTCGTCGAGAATCAGGACTGAACCTAGGTGCTTTGTTAGATGAGATTAGGCAGGAGCGATCGATTTCAGGACTTAAAGATGAAAAAATGCCGATTGCCAGAGTGGCGTGGGATTGTGGGTTTCAGGATCCGAATTATTATGCCCGCTGGTTTCGTAAAAAGATCGGACAATCCCCGCGTCAGTGGCGGGCGGGACATCGATGACATCCTATGGAGCGGAAATTTC
>DEYT01000124.1:698-3422 GCA_002364975.1 Opitutia bacterium UBA3151
CCTCTGTTTTCGCGATGAAATCTTTACTAATATCTCTTTTTTGCATCCCTACTTTTCTAATTCTGTTAAAATCAGAACCGGAATCCAAGGAATTATTCGGAGAAAAATTCCAGAGTCTTGACCATTTATCCACCGGAGAATGGTGGAAGCGGGCAAGGCCTCCAGAAGTGCCCTCCAAAAAAGGGAAGCCACCCAAGCGTATTATTGAATTGAATGTGCCACGGGATCAGGTGGTTGCATTTGCCCTCTACACACAGGATAGTGGAACCCTCAAATTGAGCGGTCAGCTATACCCCCTCATGCCGAATGAAAGCCGGGAGGTTCGGCTCGAGACCAAACAAGGAAAGGAATGGAAGGAAATTGCCCGCGTCCAAGTTAGCTATCCAGGATGGACTGCTCATTTCAGAGTCCAAAACTGGGACCCAACCAAAAATGTACCTTATCGGGTTAAGCATGGTGAGAAAGCTTCATTCGAGGGATTGATTCGAAAGGATCCGATCGATCAGGATTCCATTGTGGTAGGAAATTTATCCTGTAATTCAAGCCGAACCAAGGGTCCACGGCCTCAGATTATTGAAAACTTAAAAGCGATTGATCCTGACATGCTCTTCTTTGCGGGCGACCAGACCTATCACCACACCGAACACACAGCTGGATGGATTGAGTTTGGCTTACAGTTCAGGGACTTGATCAAAGACCGACCTACGGTCACAATACCGGATGACCATGATGTTGGCCAAGCCAATTTGTGGGGAGAGTCTGGGATTCAGGCGACTTCACCGGCCGGAAGCTCTGGAGGGTATTTTTATCCCATCCCCTATGTTAACATGGTACAACGCCAGCAAACTTGGCACTTACCAGATCCGGTAGATCCTAAAAAGTTAAAGCGAGGGTTGGAGGTTTACTTCACCCGATTACGGGTTGGTGGAATCGATTTTGCAATTTTGGAAGATCGGAAATTCAAGACCGGACCCGATGGAAAGATTCCAAAAATGGGTCCCCGGCCCGATCATATTAATGACCCCGCTTATAACCGGGAGGCGGTCGATTTAGATGGCCTAGTCTTGCTTGGAGACCGCCAATTGAATTTCCTGTCCGAATGGAGTCAGGACTGGCAAGGTGCGGAGATGAAGGCAGCTCTATCCGCAACCGCATTTTGTGGAGCCGTTCATATTCACGGTCGACCGGATAGCCGGCTCCTTGCTGATCTTGACAGCAATGCCTGGCCCCAAAAAGGAAGAAATAAGGCACTGCATGAGCTGAGAAAAGCCATGGCCACCCATCTTTGCGGGGATCAGCACTTAGGCGTGGTGGTTCAGCATGGAATTGATTCCTACCGGGATGGTCCTTTTGCCTTCACCAGTCCCGCGATTGTCAACACCATATATGGACGCTGGTGGAAACCGGAAGATGAAAAGCCCGGCCCCCGCCCGATTTCAAATTCTCCCTTACCCTGGACTGGTGACTTCGAGGATGGTCTAGGTAATAAAATCACCATGCATGCCTATGCCAACCCCGAGGATCGAAACGACGAATTAAAAAGAGCGGACGGATTCGGGGTGGCCCGGTTCAACAAAAAAGACCAAAGCATTACTTTTGAATGCTGGCCGCGCTTCTCTAAGGTATCCAATGGAGATCAAGCCCAGTTTCCTGGGTGGCCCATCACTTTTAAAATGACTCAGAATGATGGAAGAAAGGTACAAGGCTGGTTGCCAAAATTGACTTTCACCCAACCGAAACAAGTGGTCCAAGTCATCAATGAAAAGACCAACGAGATTTTATACACCGTTCGTGTAAAAGGAAAAAACTTTCAGCCCAAGGTTTACGAGAAAGGAAATTACTCGGTAAAATTTGGCCCTGATCGACCCAGTAAATTTGCTTTGCAGAATGTTCTTTCTTCGGCAAAAGCAAAAGCAGCAGGCACTAAGAAAATTAATATATAATAGATTACTTCTTACCGTGTTCGGAACTCTTTTTATTCCCAGGCTTCTTGGCTTTGGTTCGGGATCCTAAATAAGCGATCAAATCCCGCAACTCTTCTGGAGGAAGGGTCAAGCCCATCGGTGGCATCGCAGATACTGGGGGGGAAATGCTTTGGATTTCGCTTCGGGAAAGTTGATGATTCTTCCCATCCGGGGTGATCAATAGGACTTCATCCCCTTCTTCCGCGGCCAACCGACCCGCAAGCGTACTCCCAGAAGTGAGAGCGATGCTGGACAGACCATAGCCGGGGGTGATTTCGGCACTAGGATAGAGGAGAGATTCTAACAATTTTTCATTATTTAAACGATCTCCAACTAGACTAAGTTCGGGTCCCTGCAACCCTCCTTCTCCGTTAACCTTGTGGCATTGCAGGCAGGCTCCCTGATTATTGAAAACTAATTCACCAGCGACTGGATTTCCACCGTGTAAACTAAGGGAATGTATTCCGGTAGGATGACTTTGGACAAATTCAGTACCCAATTTCTGCAACTCCGAAGATTCACTTTCTTTCAAAGCGGTGTACAGATCCAGCCATAATTCGGGTCGGATTCCTTTATCACGGTTATTCCAAAATCCAATGACTTTTTTTGGCTTGGCTTGAGATAATTGACGAATCGCTTCCCGAGCTACTGGAAGGGAAGATTTTTTCACCGCTTTGAGAGCGATCTTTTCTATTCCATCCATCTTACGATCAAAGCATTGCTTCAGTGCAAAAGCTTGAATCTCAGCGGAATCGTCCTT
>DEYT01000124.1:3809-5134 GCA_002364975.1 Opitutia bacterium UBA3151
ACCACAGAACTAAGCTCGGTCTCCATTCCTTGCTTGCGAAGTAAATCAGGATCCAAGACAATACCCAAAATTTCAGCAACATCGGTTCCTAAAGAAGCTAAATCACCATTTTTTTCTTCCGCGAGAAACTGAAGATAGCCCAATCGTAATTCGGTGGACGCATCGGAAATAAGAAATTCAGGTTCTTGGAGAGGGCGAAAGTGACCGAGCACGGAATCAAATTGAGGTGGATTCATCCAGTTTTGGATAGCCCGTAAAGCAAACATTCGAATTTCTGAATTCAAGCTGAGGTCGGATGCTACCCGGATCAATAATTGGGCACCTGAAGGCGATTGACAACGATGAGCTGCGGATACAACCCGGGCTTGAAGAAAGAACGGTAAATCCTTCAAACCTATGTCCAGAAGTTTAGATCCAGCAGAACTGGTCAATGCCTTCGTGTCATAGACCGCCCGAATTGCCTCGTGTTGGATTTGCTCATCAGAATCAGACAGAAACAAGGATAAATCCTCATGTTCCAAACGTCGTAATAGAAGCACTGCCATCATCCTTTGTTCAATAGACTCTGAATTGGTGAAGGAGCTAAGGGTTTCAGGGTCACAAATGCGGTCCAATGCAGAAAGATAGGCATGCCTAAGAGTTACCTCGAAGGCAGTTCCTTTATTTTCTGCAACAGCTTCAAACAATGCAGCCTGAACAGCTTGATCCCCACTCTCACAGATTCTACCCAACGCAATTGCGCTCAAGGAACGAACTCTAGAGGACTGATCGGCTAAGTTGGCTACTAATAATTCCCTCGCTTCAAAGATTCTAAGATCTCCGAGGGTTCGGGCCGCGTTTGCCCGAATCTCTGCATGGGGACTTTCTAGAGCGGACAGAAGCAAATCAGATGCATCCTTATCACCTTTTCGAGTGAGTTGGCCTAATGCCCAAACCGCATGAAGCGAAGAGATTTTAAATTTTGCCGCGATCAAATGCTCCTTTAAGATCGGGAGAGCACTTTTCCCATTCGCGACCAATGCAAATTGGGCTTCTTGGCGAATTCTGCGGTCCAAACTTTCCAGTAAGCTGGAAAGTTCAATATTGGAACATTCAGAAAATCCTTTCTTAAACAAACGGGCTGTCTCAGCCCCATTCCGGAAAGCTTCGCTATCGGTAGGGCGCAAAACTTGAACGGTTCCGTTTCGATTGGCGGACCAACCTCCCCCATAATCCGCAAAGTAAAGATTACCATCAAATCCAAGTTCCACATCGGAAGCAGCAAGACCTTGGATCAAAGATTCAAGAGCATCCATTTTAAATCCTGCACCATCAGGTTTCAATTT
>DEYT01000003.1:0-1795 GCA_002364975.1 Opitutia bacterium UBA3151
ATCCATTTTATTGAAAATGGGTCTTTCCATACTAATTCCAACGGCAGTCGGCTTTTATTTTATGGGAGCACCCCTAAAGTTTAGTTTTTGGTGGAATTTTTCGGTTACAATTCTGTTCCTAGTATTGATTCATATCGAAAGTAGGCAAAAGAGAGCGTTGGCAAAACTACTCAAGGAACAGACCCCCTTGACTATTTTTAAGTAATGGTTTTAACCCCAGTCTTCAATGGATTTAGGCTATTTAACAACGGTCTCATAACGCCTTAGTCATGGGTTCGAATCCGAGCGGAACTTAAAATTTGGATAAATTTTATCCACTTTTTACTTATTGTTAGTCTCGGCATGGACTGTTCTGTAAAGGTTGATACATTATGAAAACGGTTTTTGCAGAAGAAAAAAAAGACCAACTTGGAATTGGTGTGGGCTACGAATTAGGTTCAGATCAGTACAATGAACTCGTTAATTATACTAATTTAAAGCTAGCAACGCTAGGCTTACCGACAGTAGGTGATCAATCAAAAAATACTGCATTACGGCTGAGTGGCTCACTGGTTAAGGAGTATCGTGAAAAAGTCAGGTTACTCCGGGGTCATCTTTGCCCAGCCGATCGGAGGATACAGGATTTTCTTAGTAAACTTCTCGGCACAGACCGACCAAGCCTTCCGACTGAATCTTTTGTTTTGGACCGACACGGATTGGCTCGGGTAACCTCATTGCCTAGAGACGGACATTCCTTTGCCTCTGGTATCATTCAATCTAAAAGAATTGCCCAAGGAGTTCTGCACAACCCATCAAGTGATCGGAGAACCACTTCTGGAGTATTTCATGTTGCGGATGTGGGTCTTCCCGCTGCAGATGACAAAAAAGTTGTGCCCCTCAATGCAGCAAAGGAACTACTTAGGATTGCACTCAACCCACCTCAAGAAGATATGGTTTTTCCATTTTCGCAGGTGGAACAAGATCCTGCAAAATGCTGGGTTTCTCTATTATTAAGACCTGTAGTCTGCCCCGCTGTCGAGGGTTATATCAGGGAGAAATCAATGGAGATTAGGTTCTTTGCACCTGGAGGCTGTGTGGCAAACCTTGACTTTGTGGAAAGTATTTTTGGAAACGGAGGAGATCCATTTTTGGCAGAAAATGATGCCGGTTTAGATATCGAACACTGGACTGGCCATACTGGTTGTGTAATCGTGGCTCCCCATTTGGCTGGGACGCCTAAACAAATCCTGAATTTGCCCCCCAAGAGGGATGCTTCAGAAAGGGAAATTCAAGATGGCATGTATTACGATGGCCCCGATGAGCTCTACAATGACGGCAATGCCTTTAAATTAACCTTCCGAGACTCTTCTGGAGTGGTTGTAACCGTTTTGGCTGATAATTATTTTGGATACTGTAAAAAAGAAGTAAAAACCCAAGTGAGCTTTGCTGCTAATTTGTCGGGTTTAAGTGAAGAAGAGCATGCGGGTGGTGCAGTGGTTTTCCCAAGTTATGACTTGGGTGAGGAATTTGAACCCCTAGCCATTTTGCCGAAAACTCCCCATACTTTCCAGGATACTTTAAGTACCCTAGGAATTCCGGAAACCGATGCGGTTGACGGAGTTTATTGTGATCCTACATTCCATTCAATTTTTTATCTACCAGAAAACGCAAAGTTTAGCTTGAGAGAACAAGATGTCTCGTGGACTTACAAAGGTAATACATGCAACATGGCTTTGGACCCTCAAAACTCTTATGTATTACCATCTGGATACAAGGTAGAAATGAAAAAAGCAGAAAATGACGGACCCTGGAAACT
>DEYT01000003.1:2169-25089 GCA_002364975.1 Opitutia bacterium UBA3151
GGAGGAAAATCTGAGATTTCAAAACCTCTCACTGATGCAATTGTATGTGGACCTGTTTTTATTGCCGATTGGGAGGGCGATATGAAAATCACCCGTGAAGTAATTGACAAGGACTACTCGGACAGATTTCGAAATCCTGAGAAGAGTAATATAAGAAATCGAAAAATATTAAACCCAGATCGGTCATTAGGTTCAGTCATAAAACTATTAACTCCTTCCCAAACACTCTACACAGATGAATTTAATACTTGGCTTGATACCATTCCGCAAAGAGTCAAAGACCTCGTATTAATTGTTAAGAGAAGATACCGCGAAGAATGGGAAGAGAATTGGGAACAATATTTCAGCGTCGACTCAGTCAATGGCCAGCCTGCCAATGAATTGAGATTTAAAGGTGAAAAATTGATTACTCGCCTACTAAGAGTTGGATTTGACCAAAACGGGTCATGGAGGCTTTTTGCCTTAAGAAAGGACTTTATTCCTGCCCAAAAACTTCTAGCTGAAGATGACATCACGGTGTCCACGGTTGCCCCCCTTCGATTATTAAATGAAATCGGCCCGGGAAATTTTAAGGAATCTGCAAAATTCGTTCATAATTGTGAATATCGACTTTTTCAAAGACCTGATGATGCCATTCATCGAGGTTTTGACAAACAGACCGAAAAAGATCTAGCCAGACCGGGCAACTTTATCAGTAATTTTGAATGTTTGGACCAAAATGATGCAGTAGAACAAGTGGCTAAAACCCTAACTTTTGAAAAGTACACCGATCCCATGAGAGAATTAATTCTTTCAGCTTCCGACAAGGTAGGAGAGGCAAGTCAGTTTGTTTCATCCGCAAATCCAAGAATTGTGGATGGAAAACCAACTAAAAACCCGCGATATTTGCAAACTAGGCCGGATTTATTTGATCCAAAATCAGTGTATTTATCTCTTTCAGGAACCCGGCTTCGAAGAAAAATAGATCATGAGAATTCTGTTTTATATCCGGTTAGATCTGTACTTCCAGGTCGGAGAAATAACCCCGCCGAAGACGGAGGTAAAGTTCGACCGCTATGCTGCTTTGCTCCCATTCACTACCTTGAATTACCAGAGCTCTTTATTGATTTTATCGTTTCTGTCACCGGAAAATCTCCTTCAACCACTGGTGCGGGCTCAGAAGGTGCACTTACCAAAGCACCTTTTAATGCGATTCTGCCTATTCATGATTTGAACGCAGCCCTAGTATCCTACGCATCAACCGGCCAGGGGGCTTTTGTCACTTCCGCTGGTTACATAGGTCCTAAGTATAAGGTGGCACATGATGTAAGCCTCCTCATTCCAGAGATTTGGAGCAGATTGAGGGATTACGAAAATGATCCCAATGACATGATCTCCAAAGGTTATTTAGAAAAAGTTCCTAAATTGAAGCATAATGGAGCAGATCTACCTACGGAATATCTTGGATATCGCATAACTCGGAGATTCGCTCACGAATTTCTTGGTAGAATATTTACTGACCCAATTTCTGTATTTCCAGAAGATATGATTCAGCCAGAATTACAAGACAAGGAACAGTATGCGGATAGCCTCAACAACCTTGTTGATGCTGGACGAACCGTTGCTGCTCGATACTTCAAAGATGGATGTATCGAGAAAGCCTGTCCGCCTTTAAGAGCTTTGTTAGAAATTATGGCTAATGGCAGTTGGGATGGAAAAGGATTGCTTGATCCAGATTTTAGAAAACTTTTTGATCCCGCCTCGATTCTGGAAAGCGAATGGTATCTTCAACGATTAGCAACAAGAATTGAAGTTACGAAAAAATATTGGCAAGGGAGGATAGAATATTTGGAGGAATTTGTAAAAGACCATGCCAACAAAGAAGCGTCCAGAAAACTAGATATTGAAGAAAGGCTTAATTTTTCAAATGACGCTCTTTCAAGATTGGATGATAGTGATGATGCGATCTCACGCATCCATGGCTGCTTGGGCGTCGACCCTAGCATCTACCGGTAATTAATTTTTTTGGAAAGCAAATTTTCCAATTTGTATTCAGAGATGACCTCTCCGCTAAGGCTACGAATACTTGCTAGTATAGACGGACTTTTTCCGGTCCAGTCGATTTCGAGCAGGCCAAAATTTTCATTAAAATAGCGTTCTCCGACTCGCAGTGGATTTTTTTCTTCGTTTGGCTTTTGTCTTTGGTTCATTGCACTGGAGGTAATATCTAGAATGGGATGGGGCAGAATTCCCTCAAGTTTTGATATTTCTGCAGAATGTCGGTCTCCGCTAATAATTAGGGTGCCGGCTTTATTTGTTTTCTTAAGAAGTGCCAACAAGCGTTCACGTTCTTTGGGAAAATTGCCCCAAGTTTCCCAGCCATGACTAGTCGAAAGTATTTGGATACTGCTTGCAACGATTCTAATTTCTGCAGGTTCATCGAGCGTTTTCGCAAGCCATTCCCATTGCACTTCCCCAAGAATTTCGGCTCCTTCTGATATATTTGGTTCGTATGGTCCTTTTCCTCTCTCTCTTTGAACCGCTCGTTTAAGTGGGGTACGGAAATAACGAGTATCCAGAAGAATGAATTGAATGCGTTTACCATCCGGTCCGAGAGTAACACTATCATAAATGCCTGGAGTTTTCCTGCGGTCAGAATCCTTTGGCTCACCGAGAAAATCCAAAAATATTTGCTGAGACTCCGCCTTTCTTGGATATTCATTTCCCGCATCATTCTCTCCATAATCATGATCATCCCAAATTCCCAAAAGGTAAGAGCTGGAGCGAACTTTTTGAAAATTGGATATGGCAGAAAAGGTATTCCACTTATTCTTCAGTATTTCCATATCTCTCGTATCGCCATAAATATTATCTCCAAGCAGAACAAATACATCCGGCTTTGCAAGGAATACACTATCCCAAATCGGTTGGGGTCGGGTTTGCTTCAGGCATGATCCAAACGCTACTGATTTTATTAACTTTTCATTGGCTTTGACCATAGTTGGCAGAATAAAACCAATGGCTAATACCAAGATCACTTTATTCTTTATCAACATCATAATAAGATATTTTTGTTGGTCACGGAGGAAATGAAACCAAATGCACACAATATTTTAAGATTTAAAAGACATGGATGCATTTAGTCTGATCACTGTTTCATATCTAATCTATATGAAACCACCCACTTTTCTAAGCAAGACCCAAAGAAGTGGCTGAATTGATTAAGCTGCTATCCTGCCAGGTTCATGTAATAGTTTGTATAATATATCATCTCGGTATTTTCGAGCCTTTGCAAGGCACTTTGTCTTCAGAGACCGTCGAACTCGCTCAGCAGTGACCGGAGTGGGGCAGATAGTGTAGTGAAGCCACCAAGTACCATTATTATTCCATAAATGATGGTTAGGATTTGATTCGTCTATACGGAGTGCAATAGTCTCAGTATAAAAGGTTGTATTTTTCATGGTGCATAATTCCTTTCTTGTATGCACGCTATACATTCGCAGGAGCGAAGAGAGCGTTGTTTTCGGTTGAGCCTGAACCGCACATCCCGGTATTTAGACCATGTACCACCGTAGTAAAAAACACTCGAACTCGGTTGGTAACCCTAAATGGGTTGTCTATGGATGAAGCATATGGCTAGTTAATAAAGAACAAACTATCTTTTGCCATTTGATTTTGGAATAAGCAAACTTTTTTTGTGTCATAAAACATGTCTTTACCAAATATTCACCAAAGCTATTTTGCCGATCGCATGCCCACTTTCCAAACACCTATGTGCTTTTCCCACCTCATCAAATGAAAATTTTTGATCATGAAGAAGAGGTTTTATTTTTGAATCATCCACCCATTGGCTGATCTTTTTCAATATTTGGCCATGTTTTTCACGATGGATATTTTTAAGGATCGGAATGAGCATAAAAACAACATCCAAGCTCAAGCTCTTTATGTGAACCGGGGTAAGATCATGATTGGAGCGTGCGGCAATCGAAACAACCCGACCGTATTCCCTCGCAGCTTCGAAAGAATCATCCAGGCACTTTCCACCCACCGTGTCGAAGACTAGGTCGTAACCAGTTCCACAGGTGTGTTCCTTTACATATTGCAAAGGTTTTAATTCTGAGTAGTTGATTACTTGATCAGCACCTAATCTGCTTGCTAATTCGGCTTTTTGAAGGGAAGATATAGTGGTGTGAACTTCGGCACCCATTGCTTTTGCTAATTGAATCCCAATGTGTCCAACCCCGCCAGTGCCAGCATGGATCAAAACTTTTTCCCCTTTTGAGATTTTCCCTCTATCCATCAGAGCATTCCAGCCAGTAATCGCAACTAAAGGTAAGACGGCAGCTTCTTCCATTGGGAGAGAAGCTGGCTTAAGAGCGAGTAATCGAGCATCCGCTAACACATATTCAGCGAGTACTCCGGAAATACCTTTGAAGCCTCCGATGCAACCAAACACTTCATCACCCACTTTAAAATCAATAACGCCTTCACCAACTTCTGTCACTACTCCGGCAACATCACCATGTAGAATTCCTGGTAAATCAGGGCCAATATCAGCTAGTAAACCACTCCGGATTTTACAATCAACAGGATTAACCCCTGATGCCGAAACTTTTAAAATAACATGCTTTGGAAGGATCTTCGGCTCAGAAATCTCCTTGCATTTGAAGGAGTCAGCTGAACCATGTGTATCGAGAAGGATAGCTTTCATGAGAAATTATGAAAATAGATACTGAATAAACAGGGTGACAAAGTTTGTAAGTCTTAAGTCTGGTCCAGAATACTAAAAGGTGAGTTCTTCATGATTTAGACCTTGAGCATAGAAGATGGTCGCGAGCAAGTCATAGATATGAATCCGTTTGTTAACGATCAGTCCTCGAACTTTATCGGTTGAAGCTTAATTTCGTCCAGTTTTGAACTTTTCGATTTAACAGAGTGACATTCATAACAATTTTTAGAAAGTACAGATAAAATTCTACTTTTTTAAGAGTGAAAACTATCAGATTCCTTGTCAACCCAGTCAATGTAATGAAGAAGAGTAAAAAATAGTAAGTAAAATCCTGAATTCATTAGTATATGGGTGGTACGATCAAATACTTACATCTTAGAACTCCCGAGTAAAAATTAAAGATTATAGATCTTTAGATTTGATTTAAATGGTCAAAGTATGAAAGCTTACATTTTATGAGCCCAAAAGACCTAAACCGTCGTCAATTTTTAACGAATTCTGCAATAGGTACAACTGCAGGAATTCTTGCGTCTTCTACCTTTCCATTTATCATGTCTGCCCAAGATAAATCCCCCAATGAAAGGATGCAGTTTGGTGCGATCGGGGTTGGTGGAAGAGGGGCAAGCATTGCGAATGGTGCTCGAAGACTTTCAGACTTAGTTGCCGTTTGTGATCTTGATACTCAACGCATCGACCGAGTTAATAAATCTTTGGCACAAGGAAAAGCAACGGGCTATCAAGATTATCGAAAAATTCTGGACCGCAAGGACATTGACTTCGTGACGGTTGGCACGACCGATCATTGGCACACCAGAATTGCTATTCAGGCAATGCAGGCTGGTAAGGATGTTTATTGTGAAAAACCACTAACTCTCACCATTGAAGAAGGAAAACAAATTTGTAGAGTAACCAAGGAAACAGGTCGCATTTTTCAAGTGGGAACCCAGCAAAGAACCTCAGAAAGGTTTCTCACTGCGATCGGAATGATCCGTGAAGGAAGAATCGGGAAAATTAAAAAGGTGACCTGTAACATTGGAAATGCCCCTACCGGTGGTCCTTTTCAGAAATCTGACCCGCCTGCAAACTTGGATTGGAATATGTGGTTGGGACAAGCACCCCTTGTTGATTATATTAAGGAGCGTTGTCATTATCAGTTCCGATGGTGGTATGAATATTCTGGTGGTAAGATGACCGACTGGGGTGCTCATCATGTTGATATAGCCCAATGGGCCCTTGAACAGAATGGGGAAGGGCAAGGGGTGGTTTCATTGGAACCTATCATTGGAGATCACCCCATTCCGTTGAAAAATGGAATGCCGACCAAAGACAATTATTATAACACCTCTCATAATTTTCATATCAAATGTAAGTTTGCAGATAAAACAGAGATGCATATTGTTAGCAAATCTCCGGAAGGAAATGGTATTCTCTTTGAAGGCACCAAGGGAAACTTATTCGTTTCAAGGGGTAAACTTATTGGCCAGTCTTTTGATGAACTCAAAGAAAAGCCTCTTTCTTCTGATACGGTACTTTCGGTTTACAAAGGAAAAAAGGTAACCAACCATATGGAAAATTTCTTTTCCTCTATGGCCGATCGTTCCGACCCGATCTCTGATGTCTACACCCACCACAACGCAATGACCACCTGTCACTTGGCAAATATTTCCATCCGCCTCGGAAGAAAGCTAAAATGGAATCCTAAAAAAGAACAAATTGTGGGGGATAGCGAAGCTAATCAGTGGCAATCCCGTGAACAGAGAAAAGGCTTCGAAACCAACACTTAGTTTTTCTTTAAATATGAATTGCCTCACCCTGAGTCGCGGCTGCTGCTTCAGCTAGTGCTTCACTCATCGTAGGATGGGCATGGATGGTGCCATGAATTTCATCCACAGTAGCTTCCATATTCATGGCTAGTCCGTATTCAGTAATTAATTCTGTGGCATCCGATCCAATAATGTGTGCACCTAAAATCTCTCCATATTTTTTTCCCACAAGTACTTTCACAAAACCTTCGGAATGATTTACGGCAACCGCTTTTCCAGATGCTGCAAACGGAAATTTGCCCACATTATATTCCAAACCTTCCTCCTTCAGCTTTTCCTCCGTTGAGCCAATGCTAGCAACCTGAGGTTGGCAGTAAGTACATCCAGGAAATGCGTCAAAGGGAATCGGTGTTGAATGTCCAAACATACCATTAACAGCTTGTATCGCTCGATAGGTGGCAACATGAGCCAACCATGGAGGACCGACAATATCACCAGCAGCATAAATTCCCTTTTCGGAGGTTTGATAATTTTCGTCCACTTTTAGGTACCCCTTATTGAGTTCCAGCTTAAGCTTGGGAGATAGAGCATCGTCCAAATTAGGAACCACACCAATTGCAAGCAACAAGCTCTCGACTTCAATAACTTCTTCGGCTTCTCCAGATACAACTTTGATAACTACCAAGTCATCCTGAACCTTGATGTCATCCACTCGGGTGTTTATCCGACAATCTATACCCTGTGATTTAAAAGATTTTAAAAGGGCATCAGAGATTTCTCGATCTTCGACGGGAAGAATACTGGGCATCATCTCTAGAAGGATTACTTTCGTTCCAAATGAATTAAGAAAATAGGCAAATTCCGCCCCAATCGCACCTGCACCCATGATTGCAATCGAAGCGGGTTGTTTTTTCATAACCAATGCTTCCCTTGAGGTCATGATTCGCTCACCATCCACTTTTATTTCGTCCAAAGCCCGTGCCTTACAGCCCGTGGCAATTAAAATTTTATCCGCTTTCAGATAAGTACCACTGTGCTCACCTTCCATGATTTCAACCATTCCAGGAGTATGCACCATACCCGTGCCAACCACATAGTCTACCTTATTTTTCTTGAACAAAAATTCAATCCCTCCACCCATTTGATCGGCTACATTACGTGACCTACTAATAACTTTCTCAAAATCAAACGATACTTCCCCGCATGAAATCCCAAATTCCTCTGCTGCTAGAGCATTCTGATAAGCCTCCGCACTTTTCAATAAAGCCTTGGATGGGATACATCCCCAATTCAAACAAGTTCCTCCTGCTCTTTCCATTTCTACCACCACCGCCTTTTTTCCTAGCTGGCCAGCTCGAATTGCGGCTGCATATCCAGCTGGGCCTCCGCCTAAGACTAGCAAGTCGTATGTTATATCAGGATTCATATTTTTTATTTAGTATTGATTAATCTATTTTTAACAACTTCGCTTACTATCGTCAATGAAAGGAAAGTTTAATCGGTTGAGCTTGATGTAATCATATCATGTTTTAGCTTTGTAATTTTGCAAATGATAGAAGCACTTCAGACTCAAAATAATTATCGAAAAATAATTGAAAATAATCTGGATAATTGTATTTCGGAAACTTGCCTAACTGGAAATGAATTTTATAAAGGCAAAGTCAGAGATAGGTATGATCTTGGAACTGCATTTGCTCTAATTACCACCGATCGTCAGTCTGCATTTGACCGCATCCTTGGAACCATTCCTTTCAAAGGGCAAGTTTTGAACCAAACTGGAGCTTGGTGGTTTGAAAAAACAAAGCACATTTTACCGAATCATGTAATCGATATTCCCGACCCAAATGTAACTCTTGCAAAAAAGTGCAAACCTTTCCCCATTGAATTCGTTGTTCGCGGATACATTACCGGAAGTTCAAGTACTTCACTTTGGACTGTTTATCAACAAGGATTAAGAAATTATTGCGGAATATCTCTCCCCGATCAGTTGAATAAAAATGAAGCCTTACATTTGCCAATCATAACCCCAACTACCAAGGAAGAGGATCATGACCGCCCCATATCTCCGAAAGAAATTGTAGAAGAGGGTTGGATGCGGCAAGATCACTGGGAATTTGCGGCCGAGAAAGCAATTGAAGTTTTTGCCTTTGGGCAAAAAATCGCGGCTGGTCATGGCTTGATCTTGGTCGATACCAAATATGAAATGGGCCTGACTGAAGACGGGGAGATCGTCCTAATCGATGAAATCCACACTCCTGATTCCAGTAGATATTGGATTAAAGAGAGTTACCAGAAAAGGATTAAACTAGGGCTTGAACCTGAGAATATTGATAAAGAATTCTTACGACTTTGGTTCAAGAAAAATTGCGACCCATACCATGATGTCGAATTACCAGAAGCCCCCAAAGAACTAGTCATTGAATTGTCTGCACGCTATATTGAACTATTTGAAACCATCACGGGAGAAAGTTTCTCCTTTCCCGATTCATCTCAGAATATTAACGAACGTTTAGCCAAAAATCTGGCTCCTCACATGAGGTGAGAACCTGCTAAACAGGAATATTTTTTATCTCCTGCATTACGCGTTCCGCCATCTTCTGATATCTGTCCTTTTCCAATGGTTCGCTATCAATTTTTTCATATGGGCAGAGCTTCCCATATTGCAAACTCATCTTTTTCCCCAACCTTGGAAGCATTTTCCCTGGACCTAGAATTTCATGACTTCCATGAATCCGAGCAGGTAATACCGGTACTCCAGATTTTGCAATCAACAATCCTATCCCTTTCTGTCCCTTTGCTAGTTGACCATCTTTACTTCTTGTTCCCTCAGGAAAGACAAGGAGAGGATCTCCATTTTTAAGTACTGAAAGTACGGTTCTTAAAGTCCTTAAATCTAATTTTTCTCGGTCTACTGGAATAGAGTTAAGGCTACGGATTAAAGATCCAAGAGGGCCAACAAACAAGGTATCGCGTGCGAAATAATGAAGGTTTCGAGGCAATTTACAACCGAGGGCAGGAGGATCAAAAAAACTTAAGTGATTAGAAGCTAAAATAAAGGCACCCTTCTTAGGTACATTATCAACCCCAAACACCTCAAACCTATGAAATATTTTGAAATAAAGGTAGGAAAAACGCTGAGCAAATTGATAAAAAGGCTTCATGAAAACCCCAAGCTTTTTGAAATGGTAACATATACTTCCTCAACCGATAAAAGGCTTGTATCGATTCTCAGGGATCCTCCACTTTCTTTCAAGGGTGCTATACTCCGAGATGAGTCAAGCTGATCTCGAGAAGCAATTTGGTCCACTTCTCCATCTTTTATTCTTCTGGATTCCCTGACCTTTTGATCCGCGACCAAAAAAACCTTTAAATCGGCATCCGGGTAGATAACTGTACCAATATCTCGACCCTCCATAACCAAACCGGATTTATTTTCACTGCGAGCAACATATATTTGCTCCCTTTGGTAACGGAGCAGCAGCTGACGAACTTTCGGATTAGAAGCACAATTGGAAACTGCTTGATTTATCTTGGCAGTCCTTAATAGGTCCGAGGCATATACTAAACCATTGATGGCTAAATGTGAGCGATTTTCATCAACCTTCGAAGTTAGCAGTATATTATTTTGATCAAAGTAGGAATCGAGCATCTTCAGATTGATTTCATTATCCAGTAAATGTTTGGTGACGGAGCGATAATGCGATCCAGTATCAACATGCAAAAAGTTTAATCTTTTTGAAAGTAAGGATGCCGTGGTAGACTTGCCCGTGCCCGCGCCTCCATCAATCGCAACAACAAGAAAGTTACTATCCATGTGATTCCAACCGAGCTATTTTCAGCTTCTCAAAAAAATCTGGAAAAGTTTTAGCACAACACAAAGGATTGTTGATCGTAAGCCAGGGTTGGCCATTGCTAAACAAATCAAAACATCCAAGGATTCCAAAACTCATTGCGAACCGGTGATCATAATAGGTATCAATGCTAATCCCGGTAGATGCCTTTTGCTTGAGGAATTCCAAATTGGGATAAATTTCGAGGCTATCTTCGGTTTCAATTACTTTTTGACCGAGTTTACGAAGTTCGATTGCCATTGCTTTTACTCGATCGGTTTCCTGTTTGCGAGTGTGTGCAATGCCATAAATTTTTACTCCTTTTGGTAAAATCGGTGTGATCGCAGCTAAAGTCATAAAAGTGTCAGAAATAGCATTGAAATCAAATTCCACTTTTTCGGCTCCACCCACAAAAGTGGAAGTAATTCCCGAACTATCTTCAATGATACGAAATCCGATTTCCTCCAGTACTTCCTCATAAGCAGCGTCTCCTTGGTCCATAATTTTGGATATTCCCAAAACCCTACAATTTCCATTCGTAACGATTGGAAGAGTTAAAAAATAACTGGCTGCGGTTGCATCCGGTTCAATCTCATAAGTAAAGTCATTGGCACGATAACCATCGCTTGAAATCGAAATTTCAGAGTCCTTTTTTTCTGCAGAGCATTTTTCCTGAGTGCTAAAAATCTGAATCATTTTTAGCGTCAAATCTACAAAGGGTTCGGAAACCGTTCCACCATAATATTGTATGGTTGTTTTTTTATTTATTGCAGGCGCAATCATTAGAAGAGCAGATAAGACTTGACTGCTTTGGGTTGCATCCACATTCCAGGTTGCATTTTTTAATCCTCTGGTTTGCATTACAAAAGGGAAGCAACCCTTCTTTTCTAAAAATTCAAATTGGCAACCGAGGTTTTCTAAGGCTTCGATTAATTCTAACATCGGACGTTTTCTCATCGCCGCAGTTCCATCCAACCTGTAGATGCCATCAATTTGAGTAGCAAGAAGTGCGGTTAAAAATCGGGCAACCGTACCAGCGTTCCCAACAAAAATATCCTGTTCCTTGACATCGAAAATGCCCCCACATCCATGAACAATAAATTCATTCTGATCATTTCCCTCATCAATTTTCACTCCTAAGGAAAGAAGTGCTTTTCTCATAAGCTCAACATCCTCACTGACAAGCATACCCTGGAGCCTGACTGATGCCTTGCTTAAGGTTGCCAAAATAAGGGCACGATTAGAAATGCTTTTGGAGCCGGGAACCGAAACGGAGGCAGTGCATTTTTGCACGAAGGGAATAATTTCTAAACTTTCCACTCCTAGGATTTAATTTTTTTCCGGAGTTCCGCCGCGTCGGATAAATATTGAGTCAAATTATCCCATTTTTCTGCGTGCAATAAGGAACGAACTTCATTCACTGACTTTTGCCACTGGTCCAATGAATCGCAAAGATTTTCTCGATTGGACTTCATAATCTCACACCACAAGGCTGGATCTCCCTGTGCAATCCGGGTGGTATCCTTAAATCCTTGGCCAGCCATTTCTAACCAACTCGACGGACAGGAAGCTAAATGGTCCGCTAAGCTAGAGGCAATCAGGTGGGGTAAGTGACTTATACTCGAAACAATCGTATCATGATTTTTCGGAGTTTCACGATGTACTTGCATACCCAAGAGTCTCCAAAAGCTTTCCAGTTTCTCGATTTCAACAATGCTGTCCTTTGGATATGGTGTAATTATACAAGTCCGATTTTCGAACAATTCTGCGTTGGCATTTTCCATTCCAGATTTTTCAGAACCCGCCATGGGATGAGAGCCGATAAAGCATGTTCCTTTTCCCGAAGATGATTCATTCGCGACTTTACAAATAGATCCCTTCACACTCCCGACATCAGTAATTATGGTCTCTTCAGGACATTTCGGAATAATTTTTTGCAAGGTCTCCTCAATGTGCATAATGGGGGTACAAACCACAACCAAATCACAAGCATTTACTGCCTCCTCCAAAGAGGAGGAAATCTCGTCGCACCAAACCTCTTCCTTACATTTTTGGAGTGAACTTTGCTTTCGAGCCCATACTCGAATGGACTTACTTATTTCTCGCTTCCTAATCGCCATTCCAAGGGAAGCCCCAAGTAGTCCCGGACCCAATATTGCTATACGATTAAAAAATGGCATGTATGAAATTGTTTTAAATTTGTATCAGAATCATGTTTTGTTTACTAGTTCAATGATGGAAAAGCATGTTAAAGAGCAAGAACCAAACGACGACGAATGGGGAAATCCACCTTCCCCAAATACTCCCGAAAATATCCAAAAAGCTTTTCGTGCCCAAATGATTCTTGGAATTGCTGCATTGATATTCATTTCCCTTCCTGCAATTGTATTGTGGTTAGTCAAAAAATAAGGGGCAAATACTCTTTTACTTTTCTTCAACCTCGTCTACTCTCTTTTAGATGAATATGAACACCTCCAAATCTGGCTTTAGCCGTCTTGAATTCTTCATTCTTCTACTGGTCTTGGCTCTGGGGGTTATTTTATTGATACCCTTTTACAACTCATATGTTGCGGACCAGCAAACAAACGATTCCAACCAAACCATTCCTGCAGTCGAAGAGTATCTTGGGAATTTACCCACTGATCAGAATAAAAGTTTTAACATAAATAATTCCACTCCCTAACTGGAAAGCAAGAATACTGTGATTAATCGCAAAAGTATTTTTTTGCTCTTTTGCGGAGTATTTCTGCTCTTTGGGTTTATCTTTCTCGCCTATTTCCTTCTGTTATCCTTCGGTGGAGAGAATTTAGAAAATCGCATTGATTCCTTATGGGATTCATTCCAAGGAATGTTGTTAAAGAGCGGCCTTTTTCTTTTCTTAGCCATTGCTATTCTACCAGGTTTTGTACTTCCGATTGCTCCTTTGCTAAGCTTAGCAGGTCTTTGGGCGGAGCAACACGGTGCTTGGACTGCTTGTTTATTTTGTGTTTTATCCCTAATCACCAATCTTTCCTGGACCTATTGGCTCGCTCGTGGACCTGCCCGGACTGCCCTGCAAAAGCTTCTAAACAGAACTAAATTTAAACTTCCAGAATCTCCCCCCGATAATTTACTTCAATGGGCTATGATTCTTCGTCTAACCCCTGGGGTCCCCTTTATTTTTTCCAATTATGGTCTTGGTATTCTCAAAATGCCATTTTTGCAATACCTCCTTATTTCCGTTCCAATTACTGGATTAACCGCTTGTGGGTATGTTTTAACTTTTGCTGGAATTTTTAGCGGTGACTGGACCTATCTATGGATTGGCATTTGTTTAATCGTAATCATGATAATTGTTGGAAAGATGGTTCTAAAAAGTAAAAAAAATGCAGACTGAATTATTTAAGCAGGAAGAAGAAGATACTCCTATTCTGAATGTATCGGATGTTACACGGGAGATTCGAAAAACTTTGGAATATAAATTTTCTCAAATTTGGATACGGGGAGAAATATCAAATCTTCGATCTCATTCAAGTGGACATTTTTATTTTATTCTCAAGGATTCTAAATCTCAATTGAAAGCCGTTTTATTCCGTGGTGATGCTATGTGTTTATCCTACATGCCAAAAGAGGGCGATGAGTGCTTGGTTTTTGGTGATATAACCGTGTATGAAGCAAGGGGTGATTATCAAATTCGAGTCAAACACCTTATGCAAGATGGAATGGGAAGCCTCAGGGCAAAATTTGAGAAACTCAAAAATTCCTTAATGGAAGAAGGTCTTTTTGATGAAAGTCGCAAGAAAGCACTCCCAAGCTTACCCCACAAAATTGGTGTCGTCACTTCGTTAACGGGTGCAGCCTTACAAGACTTTCTGAGCATTCTGAAACGGCGTGAATGGGGTGGCTCATTATTTTTATTTAACTCCAGCGTTCAAGGTAGAGAAGCTCCAACTGCTCTGCATAAAGCAATACAAAAAGCGATGACCTGGGATATTCAACTCCTTGTGATTACCCGAGGTGGTGGATCTTTGGAAGATCTTTGGGCCTTTAATGATGAAAATTTAGTTCGATTACTTGCAGGTTGTAATATTCCAACTATCTCGGCAATTGGGCATCAAACAGATTTTGTTTTAACTGATTTCGTTGCCGATCTTCGTGCAGAAACTCCTTCTGGAGCAGCCGAATGGATAAGCTCGGCTTTCTTGGCCCACAGGGAATCGGTTGATGAAATTACAAATCGTTTTTTAAAGGCTCCAAAATACTTCTTTTCCCAAAAAATAGACCGCCTAGATTTTCTTAAAATCAGGTTGGAAAGTAGTTCGCCCATTTCACAAATTGAAAGACAACACCAATATCTGGACGAGGTTGAAAATCGTTTAAAAACTTACTTTCGGCACCGAAAAGAAAGGATGGTCGACAAACTCCAATCTCTTGATCATCGCCTCACAAATTGTAGTTTACAATCCACCCTCAAAAAAGGCTACACTTACTTAAAAAATGAGGAAGGCAAAATTTTAAGTAAAGCCAGTTCACTTCAAAATGAGGCCAAAATAATTGCTCATTTTAAAGACGGTATTAGAAACTTGCGGGTGGAAGATTAAGACATTGCTTGAAAAGCAATTTCTTGAATCAAACCTTTTTCCAAAAAACCAATGTTTTTGTAAAGATTGCCATCCACTAAATAATCTGAAAACAAAATGCTTTTTTTGTATCCGGATGCCTTGCTATATTCCAGTAATTTCAAGGTCAATTCGGTGGCAACTCCTTTCTTTCGCTTTTCAGGATTAACATAAACCATATTAATCACCGAAGCGTTCGGGGTGAATCTGCCAAAACCACCCATAGCCTCGGTTTGACCATGGATGTTTTTCAAAACAAAAAGCTGGCCCTCCTCCTTCATTTGTTTTGCCAACTTTATGGTTTGTTGTTGGTTCAGTTTTGGATTCGACTCGTTCGCAAACGCTTTTGCCCATAGCAAAACCCTGGGCCACTCAAGGTTGCTAACCTTTATTATTTTTGAAGATGAATGGACCAAAGAAAATTTGACTGGTGACAACAGTACAGAAAAAGATTGGATCACATTCGCACAAAATGCCGTATTTTGTTCGTTCCAACATTTGGTAAAGTTTTTCACCTCATGCTGTGGACCAGTAATGCCTTTAAGAATAATATTTTTTTGGATTAGATATTTCACCAGATGCTCGATTGCATTCCGATCACTTATTGAGATAAGAATATAGGACGCTTCCGTTATTAAAGCACTGCCAATGACTCGCTTTTCATGGAATATATTCCCCATCCATTGGGGCTTGAGCCCGCTTATCTTCTTTTCGGAAAATTCCCAAAACAGGCTATTCATAGCTTCTTCTTTAAGCCAAAATTTTTCTGCCCTTGCGGCAAAGGCTTGGTAACTTTGATAGCTTTGTATTTTCATAATATCAAAACTGTGCTACAAGTTTAGAATTTGCTTTCGAAAACGATTTCCCTCAAGCAAGATATTTAAATATACAAATGGATTCATCACAAAACAGATACAACCAACGTGGAGTTTCTTCGAGCAAAGAAGAAGTGCATAAGATTGTAGACCATCTGGACCGCGGTCTTTTCCCAGGAGCGTTCTGTAAAATCACTACTGATTTACTTACTGGAAACCAAGAATTATGTAACCTCATTCATTCAGATGGTGCAGGTACCAAATCAATTCTTGGATATTTATGGTACAGAGAAACCGGCGACCCCAAGGTTTTTCATGGCATTGCTCAAGACAGTATTGTGATGAACTTGGATGATCTTGCCTGCGTTGGAATCTGGGACCGGATTGTCCTTTCAAGTACGGTCAACCGGAATGCAAAAAATTTCCCCGGAGAGGCACTAGCAGCCTTGATTGAAGGAACCGAAGAATTCCTTGAAAATCTTAGGTCTTTGGGGATATCTGTGGAGAGTGGGGGAGGAGAAACTGCGGATGTTGGTGACCTTACCGGAACGGTTACCATAGACTCATGCGCAGTTGCAATAGCCAAAAGGAAAGACATTATTGATAATCAGAATATTCTACCGGGTCTGGCTATTGTTGGTTTTTCTTCCTGCGGTCAAGCAACCTATGAAAAGTGTGAAAATAGCGGAATAGGAAGTAATGGCCTAACCAGTGCTAGGCACGAATTGCTCTCGAAGCATTACCTAGAAAAATACCCGGAATCTTTTGATCCTGAGACCAATCCAGAATATTTATACTGTGGGCCACACCGGATGCAGGACTCACTTCCCCAATCGCAACTCAAGGTCGGGGAAGCCCTACTAAGTCCTACGCGAACTTATCTACCCGTTGCCAGGAAGATCATTGAAGAATGCCGTGAACAGGTGCGGGGGTTAGTCCATTGTTCCGGAGGAGGCCAAACCAAATGCACGCGATTTGGAAATCAAGTTCACCACATAAAGGATAACTTGTTTGAATCCCCTCCACTTTTTCAAGAAATTCAAAAAGTATCCGGAACAAGTGATCAAGAAATGTACCAAGTATACAACATGGGGCATCGTTTTGAAGCCTACTGCGATCCTGAAGCGGTTGATGCTTTAATTGGTATTGGGAATTCCTTCGGCCTGGAAGCAAAAAGGGTAGGTTATACTGAAGAAAGCAAAAAGGAGGATCGCTCCAACCATCTCGAAATTAAACTGGATGGGAAAACTCTCGCTTATGGTAGATAAAACCATCCAAATGCCTCCCTCCATTGTGAAAGAAAGCATCGATTTCATAACCTCAATGTGGGGCCAAATTACGCCTTCTGTGTCCATAATTTGTGGATCGGGCTGGGGGGAAATCGTACAGGCATTTCCATCAACTCGCAGCTTGAACTACTCCGATATTCCAGGAATCGGGGATACTACTGTTGAGGGGCATGCTGGAAAGCTTATTCTTACTGATTTCGATGGCATTCAAGTCCTGATTTTTCAAGGTAGAAGGCATTTATATGAGGGTGTAAGCTGGGATCTTATACGATTTCCCATCCTCCTTTCCTACGAATTGAATTCCAAGACCGTACTGCTAACAAATGCAGCAGGAGGAATTTCTTCTGATTTTAAAGTTGGTGATATTATGGTCCTAAACGATCATATCAATTTTATGAACGAGAATCCACTAATAGGCTCCGTGGTTCATCCTGACATCCCTCGATTTCCGGATCAGACAAAAATTTACGACCCAAAACTCATTAACAATATCCTCAAGATTGGTTCTGATCAGGAAATTACCATTCGCAAAGGGATTTATTTGGCTCTATCCGGTCCCGCTTTTGAAACCCCTGCTGAAATCCAAGCATTTGCAAAACTTGGGGCGGACGCAGTAGGAATGTCAACCGTTCCAGAAGCCATGGTCGCGAATGCTCTGGGCATGAGGGTCGTAGCCCTGTCATGCATCAGTAATTTAGCTGCTGGAATAAGCAAACATTCACTGAGTCACAAAGATGTGGAAGAAGCTTCCAAAAAGGCATTGCCCCATATGAAAGCCTTAGTCCTAAGTTTTATTACATCAGTGGAAAAGAACCATTAATAACTAGCTTGTTTTTAAAAAATGAACCACTATGATCTTGAAGAAGGAGCCCTATTAAATCTTGATTTTTCCAAATTAAAGAAAGTAGCAGCATGCGGGGAAGATATCATCCCCGCGATTGCTCAAGATCACGAAACGGGAGAGGTTCTCATTGTTGGGTATGCAAATGAATTAGCCCTCAATACCGCGAAAATTGAAGGTATGGCAACCTTTTGGAGTACGAGTCGGAATGAACTATGGATCAAGGGTAAGACTTCCGGCGACTTTTTGGAAATCATTGAGATTCGTGTGAACTGCGAACAGAATTCAATCCTTTACATGGTCAAGCCCCGAGGAAAAGGAGCATGTCATACCAAAGATGAGAATGGAGTCCCTAGGCAGAGTTGCTACTATCGAAAACTCAATTCAGCAGGAGATCTTGAGTTTGATCAATGAGCTAAATTAAAAAAGTTCTTAATCAAAAATTGCCAACAGGAACTAAACTTTTTATTTCCTGCTTTTCGACTTCGATAGTTCTAGGTTTAGAATTGTAACCGATAGCCTGCTCGATCGGCCTTTTGGACTCTACCATTGGAACGACTTGGGCCTTTCCTTTTTTGACAGTAACGAAAAAGATTCCTCTTTGCCGGTCATTAATTCCAAAGCTCTGGGAGGCAGTTTCTTTAAAATTACCTTTTTCTTTTCTGTAAATAATCATTCGCTCTCTGCTCCTGCCATCAAAGTCTTTAGAATGTAAAATTATACTTTTTCCTGACTCCAGAGAGAACTTCTTAGTGCCCACAGCAACATAAAGTGTCTCATTAAATTGCGAAAATAATTTATAAGAACCCCAAGGGATTTCCTTTTGATCAAAGGGTAAAAGATAGGTCCGATAAGAATTGAGGTCTTTTGTTGGAGAGAACAGGATAATGAATTCCTTGGTTTCTCCTGCAATGGTACTGAAGTTTAATTCTGAGAAGAAAATTGCTTTTTCAGCTTCACTTTTATCTTTCATCAAATCCAATTCCAATTCAGTGTAATTTCTTCTCTGATAGAACTTTATATTTCCTTGGCCATAGTAGGCACATTTTCGGGAAAGAGAGCCATACACAACTCGCACGAGTGATTGGGTAGCGTTTTGCTCTTCAAAATTTCCCCATGGAGCATACATCACGGAACGAGTCGTAGGCTTTCCCCAAAATATACAAGAAAATATGCCGGTTGGTTGAGCTTTTGCCATTTCAGTTGGTTGTGCCTTTGCAAAAACAAAAAAGGATAAAAAGAATAACAAACAATAAAATTTCTTTTTCATGGTTGGAAGCAGTTTACGCTACAATCCAAAAGGAGGGATGCAACCTTCGTTTTAAACTTCCTGTGCCTTAAGCCAGCGAAACTTGATAATCTTAAACCTTCTTCCAAATCTTTGATTAATTCCTTTGTGAGATACAGTGGAGTTCATATTGGATACTACCTCCTCGTCTGGGTCCTTAGTAATGCTTAGGTCAGATTCCAGTCCATCTGCGAAGGATGGATTATCTCCGGCTAGGTCGGGAAACAGTTCAGATCCGACTTGGACGGTGCTACCATCTCGATTTCTAGTTACACTGTTTTGGTTGAAATCAATCCAGTGCTCCGGTGAGCCGGGTAAATCAGCATCCCAATATCCATTGAAATTCCGATCTTCAAAGGGTTCATGAGGACGATGGTGAGGATTATCTAAATCAGCCTTTAGATAATCTGGAACTCGTTGCACAGTTAATTCGATCCATGCCTTGGACGGAGTTAGATCGTTGTTTTTTTGAAGAGTTTCTCCCATTACTCGGACCACAAAGGTATCGGAACGTACCGAGGTAACTGGTGCGAGGGGGCTTAGCAGATCTGATTGCATCACCCATCCAGGTTTATTGGCGCCCGTTGCGACATTCTCAACAGCCAATAAGTTTTCCGGAGCTTCACCATAATAAAAAGTATCTTCAAAGTTATCAAAATGATACTGAAAGCTTTTCAAACTACCATCCGGCATAGAAATCTTTTTTGCAGGAGGGCCAGGGTTTTCATACCTTACTTCATAAAATCCCTTACCCCACTTTTGGGGGTACACAAAGAAACTATTTGGATTCCCGCTACTTACATTGGCCGGATCAAAGTTAGATCGGGCAATGGGAGGATAGCTCAAATAATCCGTCAACTGAACCACATTGCCTGCAAGGTTATGATCTGCAAAGCTTTTAGAACCACTTGAGATGGCATGAATACCAAATTCGGAGGAAAGCAGATTCATTTCGGAAGCTAATGGCCAAGGGTTGTTAATTACATTATTTCCAGTAAACCTACCTGTTGGCAGTACTGGAATAAGTGGGTCAGAATTGTTGCTAGTAAATCCTCCACTATTAAGTTTAGCCTCAGCAATACCCGCTTGAATAGCACCCCGTAATCCCAATGCAGAGCTTCTAGTTTCTTTTCTTTCATTGGTATTCCACTGAGAGAAAGGAAATCCCAAGAGATTTATTTTGTTACCTTGTATTCTACGGTTTACAAAGTCCGCGTAGGACAAAAAGGGCCCTCTTAATTTGACCTGCTCTACGATCTTATGAGCGAGCAGATTGATTTCCTCGTCTGAAAGCTTTCGGGTCTTATTCCAAGAATCTTCGGCTTCGGATGCGAGAAAGCGTGGGATAGGAGTTTCATTACTAGCAATCGTAGCCCCCTCAATATCCTGACCACGTAGGGAGGAAAGTTGGCTTGCCCATGCGTCTACCGATGTCGAATTTACATTGAATGCACCATCGACTAAAAGATCGGAAGATAAAGTTTGATATCGATATTCCAGATCGGTTCCTGCAGAAGCAAGGTCTGGACTTTTCTCTGCATACTTCGTATTTTTCCAATCCACCTCCCGAAAATAAGGAATCAAACGAGGATTCCGAAAAGGTAAGAAACGAATGCCCGGATCAAAGAAATCTGGATTAGCTTCTTCCCACTCAGCTGAACCACCCTGTGCTTGTCCAATACCAAGCCCTGACACAAAATACCCGTCGAGCAACCCATAGTTGAGATAAAAGCTATGATCCAAGGTAACATTCTGGTGGTCATGATTGACAAATTTCTCACGAATTGGATCGTCATAACTAATTTCACGATGCGGCAACCAGATAAAAGGATTATACCCAAGCCCGGCATTTTGGAGTTCTTGAGCGATACTAATATTTTCAGGGATGTTCATTCCTGGAAATTTGGGTTGCATGGAAAAGCCCTTCATCTTTCCCCAAGTCTTATAGCGGGCAACTTGGGGGGAAGCATAGGAATTACCCAAGGCATAACTTGGTCCATGGGAGTAATTATTGAGGTTGGCGTGCCGGAATTGAAAAATAGAGAGCATAGGAGAATTTGGAATTTCAAATAGGATTGCTTTTTCCTCCGCCTGCATCGGTCCAAGAGTATCATCGTCATGGAAGAATCCAATCGAACTATCGTAGGAGCTCGCTCTGGGCATGACTCCAAAATCTGGATCTAGCCCAAAAATGGAATTCGATTGAGTAGAAAAATTTGCCATTCCTAGCACATTGTCGTCATCTAAAGCGGGCAAAGAATAGAAGTTTGGATAATCATGCTGTAAATCAAAGATTTGCCCATCCCCGCGAAGAAAATGAGTACTAGTGTTCGAATTACCACTTCCTTGTTGTCTAAAAACAGTAGGTTTACTTCCGTAAGCATGACTGGAGGAAAATTCTTCATAATCCCAATTATCTCCAAATCCATCTTGGTTACTGTGGACAAGGGCTCGTAGATTAAATTGTTCGAGGACAATGTTTTCTGTCTTAGCAGGTAATTTTAGCCGGATCCGAAATCCACAACCTGGAAGGTAGGATCCAGATGATGTGAATGACAAGTCATTACAACTTGCATAATCCGAAATTCCACTTCCCACTTCGATTGAAAATTGTTTGTTAATCTTCCCAATAATTCTTCGGTTTGCTGAGTTTCCTAACCTAGGATCTTCGGAATAAATCGTAATTCCCTTGGGGGGCTCAAGCGAACTATTTTGAATTCTTTCTCCATTGGTATTGAATGCCTCCTTGGCATTTGGAAAAACCCCACGATAACCCCACACCCAATAACGTATGGAAACGGGTTCATTTGCACCAATGCTTGTATCACCGTTTAGAAAAATTATGTGGTTATCCTCTTCTCCAGATGTTAGTTTATCGAGTTCAACATTGATAAAGCTGGTCTGATTTGCTGGGGGTAAAGAAGAATAACTAAAAGAAGTTCTGGATTTGACCGTAAAATGGGCTTTTTCACCTGGATCCAGAGAAAGACCATTAATCTCCAGTAATAAATGCCTATCTCCATTTCCCGTTGGAGATTCAGGATTATTGGAGAAAATAAAATTTCCATTAAAATTATTTCCCAGTGAAGTCCCCACTAAACCTCCATAATTTAGAGGCAATTTCAATGATGCTCGAGGAAATAGGTGAACAATATTACCAAAATTATTATAATTTCGCATAAAATCATCCCGGTTCGTAGGCATACCTCTGGGAGTTCCCTGCCAACTACCCACCCCAACCCAAGGTTCACCGGGATCTTTTTTACCATTCCCGTTTCGGTCCTCAAAATTCTTAAAACCCGGAGGAATTTGAAAAGTGGGTTGGGTTGGGTCTACACCGGGGTTTGCAGTCGAGAAAAGAGTTTGATCAAAACAATACATCCACCACTTTCGGTATAAATCGTAGTGCTTCGCGTTGATCGTTTCCATCCCCACTTGAAACGGAATCTCGATAAATATGTTCTGATTACTGATAGGCACATTGTAAGGATTCCAAAACGCTACCGAGGGATAGGCTGCCAGTCCAAGTTGGCCCTGTTCATAGAGGGGGTGATGGGAATACTTAATTTCGACGAGAACCGGTTGAATCGGATGATTTTTAGGTTCCGGACGCTTTTCCAAGCCCCGAAAATAATTAAAGTTTTGACGAAGACGGGTACTGCTGGTGATGGCTGAATTATTACCCGGACTATTAGGTCTAACACCGAAGGGAAAAAGGTGATTAAAAAGTACATTGTTGTCCCCGACAATCCTTGGAAATTCATCGGGGGTAATATCACCATAACTAG
>DEYT01000153.1 GCA_002364975.1 Opitutia bacterium UBA3151
CAGGAGCATGTGGTCGATTCTACCGGAATTCTGGAGCGGGAAAGTTTACCCAATCGTTTGATTGTGGTAGGGGGAGGCGTGATTGGTTGTGAATTTGCCTGTATGTTTGCCTCGGTCGATGTTCCGGTAACCGTGCTGGAAGCGATGCCGGAAATCTGTCCAAATTTAGATGGAGAGATCGCGGGTACTTTACGCAAGGAATTGGCCAAGAAAGGCGTCGACTTTCAGCTGGGTTGCAAGGTGGAAGAAATCGGAGCAAGTTCCGTTCAATGTAACGATGGGAATGAATCCAGGGAAATTGTGGGTGATCTTGTTCTGGTCGCTACCGGGCGCCGGCCTAATGTAACCAACTTGGGACTGGAGGATCTCGGCTTAGAATTCTCCCCGCATGGAATTAAGGTAGACGACCGGGGAGCCACCAATGTGCCAGGCATCTGGGCTGCTGGGGATGTTACGGGGCAGGCATGGCTTGCTCATGCCGCCAGTAGAATGGGTGAGGTCGTGGTCAACAACATAAGCGGTCAAACCGATCAAATTCGTCATGATACGATGCCTGCCGTGGTTTACACCAGTCCTGAGGTAGCGGTGGTTGGTTTAACCAAGGAGGAAGCGGAAGAGCGCGGAATTAAGACTCGTACCGGGCGGATTCCGATGGCGATCAATGCCCGCTACATTGCGGAAAATCCCGAAGAAGCCGGGCTTTGTAAAGTGGTGCTGGAAGATGGCACCAACCGATTACTTGGGGTTCATATGGTGGGTGGTGCTTGTTCCGAAATGATTTTTGGTGCCACCGCGATGATGGAGACTGAACTCCGGGAAGAAGAAATTGAAGAAATTGTATTTCCGCACCCCACCACTTCAGAAATTATGAAAGATGTTTTCATGGCGGTGCGATGATCGATCCAACTATTCACTATTTATGAAACCTTTAATGCTTATTTGATATGCCGAAGTCACAAATCGTTGAACCAGCCAAGGAACGTAAAGCGGGAACTATCCCCATTGCTGAAGTTCCCCTTAACCAGTACCAAAACGATCTCAGCAAGGAAGTGGAAACTTTTGGAGCGGAAGCCATTTTAGGCATCTATGAGGACATGCTCCTGATCCGGGAGTTTGAAAACATGCTGCAAAGTATTAAAACCCAGGGCTCTTATGAAGGGATCGAATACGATCACAAGGGACCTGCCCACCTTTCAATTGGTCAAGAAGCATCCGCAGTCGGCCAGGCATTTCTTCTTGGGGTGGATGATCACATTCTTGGATCCCACCGGTCCCACGGAGAAATTTTGGCGAAGGGAATGTCGGCGATTCGAAAGCTTGATGATGATAGCTTGATCGAAGTGATGAAGAATTTCCTGGGTGGAGATTGTTTCCGGGTGGTTGAAAAAGAAGGCGCAGAAAATGTCAAAGACTTGGCCCGCAATTTTTTACTTTATGGTGCCTTGGCAGAGGTATTTGGCCGGGCAAATGGTTTTAACCGTGGCTTGGGTGGTTCGATGCACGCATTCTTTCCTCCTTTCGGAATCCTTCCTAATAATGCGATTGTAGGGGGTTCTGCGGACATCGCAATGGGAGCGGCACTTTTCAAGAAATGCAACCGCAAGTCCGGTATTGTAATCGCCAATGTGGGTGATGCCTCGATGGGGTGCGGGCCGACTTGGGAAGCGATGAATTTTGCATCGATGCGACAATTTCATGAACTCTGGGAGGATTCCATGAAGGGAGGCTTGCCGATTATCTTTAACTTCATGAATAATTTTTATGGCATGGGTGGTCAAACCGCGGGTGAAACTATGGCCTTTGATTACCTTGCCCGCGTCGGTGCCGGGGTGAATCCTGACTCGATGCATGCCGAACGGGTAGACGGTTACAACCCGCTTGCGGTCGTCGATGCGATCCGTAGAAAGAAAGAATTGTTGGAGCAAGGAGGAGGTCCGGTATTACTCGAAACCATTACCTATCGATACTCCGGTCACTCTCCCTCGGACGCATCTTCTTATCGGGTGAAGGAGGAAATTGAGGCTTGGCAGGCAATTGATCCCTTGAAGGCCTATTCGCAGGAATTAATCGACGCAGGAATTTTATCTGAAGGAGCGATCGAAGAGCGTAAGCAAGAAACCACCAAGGCGATGACTCAAGCTTTCCACTTAGCTTCGGATTTGGAAGTTTCTCCCAGATTACCTTCAGAAGAAATTGGTGAACTAATGTTTTCAAAGCGGAAAGTCGAGAGCTACGATCCGGAGCGTACTTCGGAACTTACCCTTGCGGCTAAGGAAAATCCACGGGTGCAAGCCTTGGCGAAGAAGTCCCGAGCTGGAGTCATTGATGGAAAACCAGTCTCCAAAAATAAGGTCTTTCAGTACCGGGATGCGATCTTTGAAGCTGCATTTCATCGATTTCAAAAAGATTCGACCTTGGTTGCTTACGGAGAAGAAAACCGGGATTGGGGGGGAGCGTTTGCTTGTTATCGGGGATTAACTGAATCTTTACCCTATCATCGCCTGTTTAATTCCCCTATTTCGGAGGCTGCGATTGTTGGTTCTGCGGTGGGATATGCTCTCGAAGGAGGGCGTGCTTTAGTAGAATTGATGTACTGTGACTTTATGGGAAGAGCAGGGGACGAAATCTTTAATCAATTGGCGAAGTGGCAGAGTATGTCTGCCTGTATCCTGGAGATGCCGGTTGTATTACGGGTATCGGTCGGATCAAAATACGGAGCCCAGCACTCTCAGGACTGGTGTGCAATATGTAGTCATATCCCGGGTTTACAAGTTGTCTTTCCCTCGACCCCATACGATGCGAAGGGCATGTTAAACACCGCATTGTCGGGAAGTGATCCGGTTGTTTTTTTCGAAAGCCAGAGACTTTATGATATGGGAGAACTTTTCGAAAAGGAAGTACCCGAAGGCTATTATGAAGTACCTTTTGGCCCGCCGGCCCAACGCAGGGTGGGGAACGATATAACCATTATTACCGTGGGAGCTACCCTATATCGTGCTTTGGAAGCAGCGGATACCTTACAGGAAAAGTATGGCCTTTCTGCTGATGTATTTGACTGCCGATCGATTACACCCCTGGATTATGAACCTTTGATCGAATCGGTCCGTAAGACCGGTAAAGTGCTACTTTCCTCGGATGCTTGTGAACGGGGATCGGTAATGCAGGATATTGCATCTAATCTCAGTCAGTTGGTTTTTGATGAACTGGATGCTCCACCGGTGGTGGTAGGATCACGAAACTGGATCACTCCATGTGCTGAAGTTGAATCCGATTTCTTTCCCCAGCCCTCTTGGATGTTAGATGCGATTCATCAAAGAATTATTCCGTTAACAGGTCATGTAATGAGCACCAACCCGACCACGGGCGAATTGATTCGTAGACATAAAGAAGGTGTGTAATCATACCTTAAATTTTAATTTAATACTATTATGAGTTATCTGGAAAAATTCTCTGATCAAGTGGATACTTTTGTTGGTGTCTGCCATCATTTAGCAGCGAAGCACTATGTTACCGGGCATGGTGGGAACCTTGCCTGGAAGCTTGATGATGATTTGATCCTTATCACCCCCACCAAACATAACAAAGGGGATGTAAGCCGAGAAAATGTTGTCTTCATCAACCGAGCGGGGGAGACCATTGAAGGAAAAGTTAAACCCACCGGAGAGACTCCGATGTATGTAAACTTTTTTCGTGAACGTCCAGATACGCAAGCGGTTCTTCATTGCCACCCACCTCATCTCAATGCCTTTGCGATCTCGGACTCGAAGAATTATCATATGCGCCCTTTGTTTCCGGAAACGATCACCGAGGTTGGGCCGGTTCCAGTCGTTCCTTACGGAGAGCCACTCACGCAAAAATTAGCCGATAATTTTCTACCTTTCCTTCCAAAATATAACGGTTTTCTTATGGAAAATCATGGTTATGTTTTTCTCACTCCTTGGGATATTAAATGGGCTCAAATGTGTACGGACTTATTGGAAATGACCGCACTGCATATTATCCATGCCCGTAGTTTAGGGGGTAACATCAAGGAAATCGGTTATCAAGACCTTAAGGACATGGGTAATATTATGAAGACTCGGGGTTTACCTTTGCCGGGTGCACCCGGTGAGTGGTCAAGCTTAGAGGAAATGTATTATCCAGACGGACCCCCTTCCAGCTAATTACCAATCTTTTTTCTATGTCGATTACCAAAATT
>DEYT01000062.1 GCA_002364975.1 Opitutia bacterium UBA3151
TTCTGGAGCACTCTCACTCGGTTCAGCAAGAGGTTCAAAGGCGGGGGTAGCTTCAGGCATGCCGAGGTCTGCAGAAGGAGCAACCAATTTTGGCTCAGAAGGCAAAGCATTTGGATCAAGGCTCAGTTCCGGATCATCCAAAGGAGTTAAAGGAGCAGGTGCGGATTCAGCACTTTCTGTACTAGAAGGAATAAATACGCTTGGGAGATCAGTATCACTAGATTTCATGGAGTCCCCTCCCCCTGAAGAACTTGAGGGGGAAGCGGATGCACTTTGTCCCGTTTGATCGATTGGGGTGCCATCCGAACGCCAAGTTGCTTCTTTTCCGGATCTTTTACCCTGAGTGTAGGCACGAACATACATCTTTTGTCCATTTGGCCACCACCGAGTGACAGTACCATGCCACTTGCCTTCGTTATAATTCCGTTCATACATTTTAATCCCATTGGAAAACCAACGAGTACTAACGCCGTCCTTACGACCATTTACCCAAGCCTCGTCCTGCGAAACAAAATCACCTTTATCTCCTTTATCGATGGTTACGATTCTGCCACTGAAGGGGTTGTCAGAAAACTTCTGATAAAGTAAGCCATAGCGGTAAATAAAAAATTCATCGAACTCGGCTGCTGTGACTTGATAGGCACCCTTTGCCAAACCTGCTTTTAGGGCTTCGGGAGAAGCAGATTTCTTTAGACTTGAAGTACTTGGATAGCTAGTATTGGGTTGTCCGCGATTCCTGTAATTGTTTTCACAGGAGTAAAAGAGAAGAGTGAGTAAAGCGATAAGGGGACAAAAAAGGACAGTTCTCATTTTTGTAATTTTGTAAATTCTTTTCTTAATTGCAAGGTTGAAGAAAAGAGAGCTGAAAATACATAATTCTCGAATTCAGTATCGCTATCGTACCGAAATAAGTTCATAGTAGAATTTTTACTTTTGCCTATTATTTAAAATCGATCCTTTACGATCAATACTAATTGACTATCACGAAATCAATTCAGCCCAAATATGAACTTAGATAACCTCCTTCTCTCCCTACCCGCTGTTGGTGTACTTGCCCTAATTTTTACTTGGTGGAAGACCCAAGCAATAAATTCGACTCCCGAAGGTTCGGACCGTATGTCCAAAATCGCCCGCAGTATTCAGGAGGGTGCCATGGCTTTCCTTCGAGCCGAATATCGAATTTTAGTCATCTTCGTGGTTGCAGTTGCTGCCTTGCTCTTCTGGAGCGGCTCTAATAATGAACAGAGTGATGCCTTAGTCTCAGTAGCTTTCGCCGTGGGTGCTTTCTGTTCTGCCTTGGCTGGTTACTTGGGCATGAAGGTTGCCACCAAGGCAAATGTTAGGACGGCGAATGCGGCCAAAGATAGCCTGGGGAAAGCACTCGAGGTTGCTTTTTCCGGGGGGGCAGTGATGGGACTCGGAGTAGTTGGGCTCGGAATTCTTGGACTAGGTGCATTGTTTTATATTTTTGGAAATCATTTCAACGCATTTGAACAGGGAGCTTCCTTAGGAATTACCCTTTCCGTTCTTACTGGGTTTTCGTTTGGGGCATCATCGATCGCTTTATTTGCTCGCGTAGGTGGGGGTATCTACACCAAAGCCGCGGATGTTGGTGCAGATTTAGTTGGAAAGGTGGAGGCTGGGATTCCTGAAGATCATCCCCTCAACCCAGCAACCATTGCGGATAATGTCGGGGATAATGTCGGGGATGTTGCAGGCATGGGAGCAGATTTATTTGAATCCTATGTCGGCTCGATCATTGGAACCATGGTTCTGGGTGCCGCTATGGTTGCAGGAGCAAGCAAATTCACTGACTTTCTCGGCGGACTTTCCCCCGTTGTCCTTCCTTTAATTCTCGGTGCAGTTGGAATCATCACTTCAATCCTTGGCACCTTTTTAGTGAAAGTTAAAGATGGTGACGATCCCCAGAAGGCATTAAATACCGGAGAATTTGCATCCTCCGCGATTATGGTTGCTGCGTCTTATTTCATCATCAATAAATTTTTGCCTGAGACTTGGGTTTACAAAGACACCACATTCACCGCAATGGGAGTGTTTTGGGCAACCATCATTGGTTTAATTTCCGGGCTAGCCATTGGTTTCATTACCGAGCATTACACTGGAACCAATAAAAAGCCGGTTCGGGCAATTGTCGATCAGTCGATTACAGGTTACGCAACCAATATAATATCGGGTCTAGGAGTGGGAATGATTTCCACCACATTTCCAATCTTGATTCTAGCTGCAGCTGTAGTGGGTGCTTATGAGTTAGCTGGGCTTTATGGAATTGCAATTGCCGCAGTTGGCATGCTTTCAAATACTGGGATCCAGCTTGCCGTTGATGCTTATGGTCCAATTTCAGACAATGCAGGAGGGATTGCGGAAATGGCAGAGCTTCCACCAGAAGTTCGTCAAAGAACCGATAAACTTGACGCAGTAGGAAATACCACGGCCGCAATCGGAAAAGGATTCGCGATTGGCTCTGCCGCCCTAACCGCCCTTGCCTTATTTGCTGCCTTTAAAGAAACCGCTGGCATTGATGTAATTGATGTATCGGCTCCAAAAGTAATGGCTGGCTTGTTTATTGGAGCAATGCTTCCATTTCTTTTCAGTGCTTTAGCTATGGGAGCAGTGGGTAGAGCTGCGATGTCTATGATTCAGGAAGTTCGCAGGCAGTTTCATGATATTCCTGCTTTGAAGAAAGCCCTCGAAATTATGAACCGTAACGAAGGCAAACCCACGGATGAGTGGACTGAAGAAGAGCGAAAGAGTTTTGATGAAGCCATTGATTCTGCGGAGTATGGAAAATGCGTGGAAATTTCCACCCAGTCAGCGATCAAAGAAATGGTTTTTCCTGGATTGGTTGCCATACTTTCCCCTGTGATTGTCGGACTTGGAGGGAATTATCTTTTCCCCGGAAGTGGAGGCGTGATGCTCGGGGGTTTACTTGCCGGAGTAACCGCCTCTGGAGTGCTTATGGCTCTCTTTCAATCCAATGCGGGTGGAGCTTGGGATAATGCAAAGAAAATGGTTGAGGAAGGCTATGAAATAGATGGAACTGTTCATGGTAAAGGATCGGATGTACACAAAGCAGCTGTTGTTGGTGATACCGTGGGTGACCCACTGAAGGATACTTCAGGTCCTTCCTTGAACATCCTGTTAAAATTGATGTCGGTTGTCGCTCTGGTTTTGGCTCCTTATCTATAGGCCAAGTTTTTTAAACTCCCAGTTTTTTCAATTTAATTCGATTGCTTCTGCAAATTCTTTTCTGCCGGCTTGATCTCTTTCGTAATAAGCAGTACCGGCAACGATAATATCCACGCCTGATTTGAGGCAGGCTGTCACATGCTCAGGTCCAACTCCGCCGTCAACTTCAATCAGAAAATTATTTTGATTTTCCTTTCTTAGGTCTGCAATAACCTGAGCTTTTTCAAGTACACTTTCTAAAAATTTCTGGCCTCCAAAACCTGGAAAAACCGTCATTAACAGAACCAAATCAAGTTGGTCTAGGTAAGGAATAAGTCCTTCAACGGAAGTATCTGGGTTGATCACCATTCCCGTTTGGACTCCAGCTTTCTTTATTTTATCTAGAGTAGCATTGTGATCATACTTCGGTTCCAAATGGATACTAATAAGGTCAGAACCAGCCTGAATAAAAGAGTCCACATAACGGTCTGGTTGATCTAGCATCAAATGAACATCGAAAAATAATTTTGACTCCTTTCGTAAGTCGGCCACGGTCTGCGGTCCAAAACTTAGATTTGGCACAAAGTGACCATCCATAATATCCAAGTGGATCCACTTTCTTCCATCTTCTTCCGCTACCTCTAGAGCCTGAAGAAGATGAGCGTGATTACCAGCAAGGATGGAGGGTGCGAGAATTTTCATGGATAGAGAAAAGTTTTACCAAGTTTGATTTGCCAAACGGCTCACGATCCGAAACCCAAGAATGCGGGCGATTTCGTTCAATGCTTGGCGGTCTTTGGGTTGATCGAGTGTGCTAGCCCTCATGGCATAGCCTTGGGATTGCAAAGTGAAAGATCCAAGCTCAACATTTTGTTTTCTTTTTCGCACCTCAACTCGTGCCTGAAGCCTAAGTTCGAACCCCGAGGCAAGCAGGGTATCATCAGAATTGAAGGCCTTCGCATCACGATAGTAGTCCTCAATGATTACTTTTACCACAAGTTGAGATTTTTTCGGGCTACGAGTAACTTGAAAAACTCCAACCTGAGCCAATTCCTCTTTGAGCATACGATTTATAATAGGTCCGAATTGTGCGGCTGTTGAGCGATTTTCAACATTTAGAAAGATTCTCTTTCCAGAATTTTCAAGGGGATAACCAACTTGATACCGACAACTTGAGGAAGCAAAGAAAACCAAGAGACCGAAGAAGCCTGCTTGAAATCGCTTATTGCTCATCCTTGGCTCTTAACTCCGCAACCTTTTTTTCGGCGAGACGAGCAGCCTCGGATTCAGGTGCTGAATTGATGGCTTCGTTATAAAATTGCAGAGCAGGACGATTTCCCAACTCACGCCATCGAACCAGAAAATATTTGCCGTACTTTTCAACATACTGAGCGACTTCAAGTTTGCTGGTTGCAAGAGTTTGTCTCATTTCATTTCTTCCATTTTCGGCCATAGATGAGCGCTCGTCCGCCTCTTTCAGTCGAAACTGATAAGCCTCTCTAGATTCATGTGGACTTTGAGGAGGAGGGGTAGCGTACAAAATAAGATAGTCTTCATAAAAATTGAGTGCCTTAAGTGTGGATCCTTGATCATAAGCAGGACCCGCCACTCTATCCTGATAAACTTTTGCCAACATGAAATAAGCCTTTTCGGATAGATAATTCTCTGGGTACAAGTTCACAATTCGCTCCAAAGCATCAACAGCTTCCTCTTCTTTGTTATCCTTTAAGGCAATCTCGGCAAGTGCCATCAGTGCTCGGGGTGCAAACCTCGGTCCGCGAGCAAGATTTGCTATTTCATCAAGCCGGACACGATCCTGATTACCGGACCGAAAACGGGGCACTACTCCCCATTTTCGGGGAAGATCTTCTTTAGCCAACCGCTCAGCCAATCGCATTAGGGATTCCGCAATTCTTTCAAAATCATAATTCGTGTAAGCTTGGGCGACTAAGCGAAGGTGTTCAAAAGCCTTTTGCCAGTCTCCTTTCTTCTCTCGCAGAATGGAAGCACGGAAGAGAGACTCCGGTCCAATTGCAATGAGAGAATTTTTTATTTTTATGGTAGCATCTGACCGCCTTTTTGAAAATTTTTCATAGAGCACCAAAGCTTTTCGGAGTGATCCTTCATTCTGAAGCTTGTTGGCATCGATAAACCATTTTCTTGCTTCGCCCGGATTATAAGGATTCCGATTTTTAATAAAGAAGCCTGTGCCGGGAAAAGTATATTCCTTGTCAACAACCCCAGGCCCTTTGGCCCTAGTAGCACCTTCGAGAAGATTAAAAACGCAAAAGGAAAAGAGACTAAAATTTAGTAAGACGAAATTTTTCATTGATTTTCAATAAGTAGTTTTAGAATCGAACAAGGGTTGCCGACCAAGTCAAGCCTGCTCCGAAAGCAACAAGCAAGCCCAATTGCCCAGGCTTGAAAATTCCAGCTCGAAAGGCCTCATCCAGAGCCAAAGGTATCGAAGCCGCCGAGGTATTTCCATGTTTTTCGAGATTACAAAAGAACTTTTCCAGAGGCACCTCGAGTCGATTAGCCAAACTCTCAACAATTCTTACATTCGCCTGATGAGGAATATAATGATCCACTTCGTAAGGACCAATTCCATGGTCTTTTAATAGTTCACGGGTTGCCATCTCCATTACCCGGACCGCGGACTTAAAAATCTCTCGGCCATTCATCTGCAAATAGTGTTCACGATTCTCAATCGTTTCAGCACTAGCTGGACTTCTAGATCCTCCGGCAGGTTGATAAAGCAGAGAAGGATTAGCCCCGTCAGATCCACAACGAAAACCTATCAGGCTTGGACCTTCTCCTTTTTGGGATAACACGGCTGCTCCTGCTCCATCCCCAAATAAGACGCAGGTAGTCCTGTCTTCCCAATCCATGATACTGGACATTTTTTCTGCCCCTACCACCAAGGCATTTTGATAACGTCCTGAAGCGAGCATCGCATCTGCAACATCCAGAGCGTATAAAAAACCAGAGCAAGCGGCTTCCAAATCAAAGGATGCAACTTTGCCAAGCCCCAACTTATGCTGAAGTTGACAAGCAGTCGAAGGAAAGGCCATGTCTGGGGTAATGGTAGCGACAATCACAAGGTCAATTAAGTCGTTCGAAATTCCAGATTCTTGGATGGCTTTTTGTGCCGCAACTAGGGCAAGATCACTGGTTGATTCATCTGCCCTGGCGAATCTTCTCTCCTTAATTCCAGTACGACTGCGTATCCACTCATCAGAGGTATCCACTTTTTTACTGAGAGCTTGATTGTCTACAATGTTTTCCGGGACATAAGACCCCAAACCAAGAATGACGCTTTTTCCCTGATCCATGGTTCAGGAATTTGGAGAGCTGTGTTGGATTGGATTTGGCGGACGAAGAATCTCATTGGTCTCACAAATATCATCGAGGACTTGGGCAAGCATATCATGTTGCACAAGATCAAGGCCTATCTTAATTGCACCACAAATGTGGTTTTGATTAGAAGATCCATGGGCTTTGATAACATTTTTGGTAAGTCCCAATAAGGGAGCCCCTCCGAATTGTTCAGGATTAATCCGTTGTTTCAAGCTTTTGAAAGCTCCCTTCGAAAGCAAAGCCCCAGTTTTCCTAAGGGTATTTCTGCGTAGTTCCTCATCCAGAAAACTACGAATTAACTTGCTTAAGGATTCACAAGCTTTGAGAACGATATTTCCAACAAACCCATCACAAACTACTACATCCACAACATTTTCAAAAATTTGAAAGCCTTCAATGAGACCAGCATAATTGATAATACTACCATCGATGTCTTTGAGCATAGAATGAGTTTCGTGAATAACCTCATTCCCTTTTCCTTCTTCAGTGCCGATGGTCAGAAGTCCCACCTTCGGTCTGACTAACCCTAATGCTACCCTGGCATAATTGGAACCAAGCACCGCACTTTGCACAATATGATAAGGTTTGGCGTGGGGATTAGCACCCGCATCTAATAAAGTAAAATATCTCTCACGCCCTGGCCAGATGGTGCAAAGGGCGGGTCGCTCGATGCCTTCAAGTGTTCGTAACCTTATGGCACTTCCAGCCATTAGGCACCCAGTATTGCCACAACTCAGAAGTGCATCCGCTTCTCCCTCTTTCAACGCATTCAAAGCCAAAGACATGGAGGACCTTTTCTTTCCCTTTATTCCAGCAATTGGTTTTTCGTCCATTCCTACAATTTCTGGGGCATGGCGAACACTTACTTGATTCGAATTCAAGTTGAGATCATGCTCAACGATTGGACCCAACACTTCTTCCTGTCCAAAAAGAACAAAATGGGTGTTTCTCGGAGAAACATTAACGGCCTTGGAAACTCCCGCAAGTATTTCTTGTGGACCCTGATCTCCACCCATTGCATCCACCGCAAGGGTAATCCGTGCCTCGGTATTACTCATGCCGAAGCTGCATCTGCAAATTATACCTCTAGGTCGAGAACTTGCTTGCCACGGTACTGCCCAGTCTCGGGGTTAACGTGGTGAGGACGAGACATGGACCCGTCTGCCTCCTTGGATAGAAGAGGTGCTTTGAATCGATTAGCTCCGCGTCTTTTACGACTGCGTTGCTTGGAGTTTTTTCTTTTTGGCTGTCCCATAGCAAAATCACATTAAAGCACTTGTTTTTTCGATGGTCAAGACAAGTTAGTGGTTTCGTTTTAGGTAAAATAAAAATAAAGGATCAGAAAAGAAAGGATCATTCGATACCAAACAAATAAACCCAACCCTCTCCGTGTCAGATAGCCAACGAGCCAAAAAACCGAAAGAGCCGCAGACATACCCGCAACAAAACATCCACACAACACTGGGCCTAACTCAAGGTTGGCGGACATCACTTCCCACTTGGTCAAACTCTTATAGCCTGCGGCAGCAGATAAGGTAATCAGTCCAAGTAAAAAACTAAATTCAGCAGCTTTCGCTCTTTCCAAGCCAACGAAGTATCCCCCGACTATCGTCATCATTGATCTACTTGTACCTGGCCACATCGCGACACATTGCATGATTCCAATAAATAAAGAATTGGTCCAAGTTAAATCATCCAGTGTTTTCTCATTCCCCATCGAATAATCAGATGTTTGCCGTTTTTTTCTACTCTCCGCCCATCCCATCAGCAAGGATCCAGCAAAAAGAGCAAAGGCAATCGGCAGGAGTCCAAAGAGCATACTTTCAATCAAATCATCAAGAAAAGGGCCTACGAGTGCAGCGGGCAAGAAAGCCAAAAACAAATTGAAACCCAATCGCTTCCCCCTTGGATCAAGGCCAAGCATACCTAAGGCAATTGACCACAATTCCTTTCTGTAAATCAAAGCAACGGCTAGAATGGCACCTGCTTGGATTACAATGAGATAGGCATTGATAGCTTCCTCATATCCAGCCTTCTCACTTTCCTTCAATGCTTCACTTACTAAAATCAGATGACCCGTTGATGAAATTGGTAAAAACTCGGTAATCCCCTCAACCAAACCATAAATTGTAGCATCGGAGTAGCTCATTCCTAAAGATTGATTGGAATCAGTCTGGAAGGATTCACTTCGATTCTGGGCAAAAGATCCGTTTCCGAACCACAATAAAATTACCAGTGGGTACAAAAATGATTGTCGAATTAACACGATAGTGTTCTACAAGGTGAGAACCGTGCTAAGTGCAAGAAATAAAACTTTTCAAAAAAAATCCAAAATCTTAAATTTTCATGTTTTCCTCTCCTTTACCTGAACTAATTAATCTTCTTTCCGAAAACCAAGAGTTAAACGGAAACCAAATTGCAGAGTCGATTGATGCACTTACCAACCCCGATGTTCAAGAGATTCAAAAGTTTGAGTTCCTTACCGCCATGACCGATAAGGGGGAGACTGAATTGGAATTTTCTCACTTCGTCCGTGAATTTAGAAAACGGGCTATTAGTCCAGAACTTGATGAGTTTTCAACCCGGGCCATTGATCTTTGTGGAACCGGAGGTGATCAGGCGGGAAGTTTTAATATTTCGACTTTTGTTTCCTTCCTCGTAGCATCTGCGGGAATCCCTGTGATCAAGCACGGGAACCGCTCAATTAGTTCGAAATGTGGAAGTGCGGATTTATTAGAAGCAGTCGGAATCCCTTTAGCTCCCGCTAAAGAAAAGCTTCAAGAAGGCATAAAGTCCCTGAACTTTGGATTTCTTTTTGCACCTCAATATCACCCCGCGTTCAAGCACATTGCTCCAGTACGAAAAAGGCTAGCAGAACAAGGGATTCTTACATTCTTTAATGTCATGGGTCCCATGATTAACCCTGCCCGACCTTCCTATCAATTGGTTGGAAGCTTTGACCCCAATTATTTGAGGCCGATGGCGAAGGCGTTGGAAACGAATAACCTAAAATCTGGCTTGATCGCTCACTGCCAAGTTGAAGATGATGAAATTACCTCCGTGGACGAGTTGACCGCTTGCGGAGAAAATTTGGTCTTTGGCTTTGGCAGGAACCAGACCACGGAAGTGGAGAAATGGTCCCCTTCCGAGTGGAACCAAGAAGAATATCCCATCCGTCATCTCAAGGGAGGTGATCTGAGTGAAAACCTTAAGATCATGAAAAATATTTTGGATGGTGATTGTTTTCCCGGATTGACCGCAACCATTCTGGTTAATGCAGCTACCGCATTTTTGATTTGCGAACGGGTTGAATCTCTCGGGGAGGGTGTCGAGCTTGCTGAAAGTCTCATCCAAGATGGAAAAGTTAAAAAGTGGCTTGATCTTACTTCTGATTTTTTCGCTTGAAAATGAAGAATAAAATATTTGGAACCGATGGGATCCGAGGACCTTACGGGACCGAAGGGATGAATGAAGACCTTGCTTACACTCTTGGCTTTTCTCTAGGCAAGTATCTTGAGGAGAAGGGATTAAATAATGAAACCATAATCCTTGGCCGTGACCCAAGAGAATCGGGCGAGAGCCTCCAAAAAGCCTGTGCCGCCGGGATTCATCAATTTGGCCACCGACCCTTGGATGCAGGGATCATACCCACACCTGCTCTCGCGTTTGGAGTCAAGACTTTGGGTTGTCAAATGGGAGTCATGGTTACCGCTTCACACAATCCTGAGGCCGATAATGGGCTTAAGTTATTTTCATCTGCCGGAGCCAAATTATCAATCGAAGAGGAAAGTCGAATTGAAGATCTTTTGCGATCAAACAGACAGGTTCAATCAGATTCCGTTGACATAAAATCCGTTAAGATTAAGGACGATTATAAAAACAACCTTTGCGGTTTCTTTCCCGATGCTATTTTGGAAGGAAAGCGGATTGTGCTGGATGCAGCCAATGGAGCAACCTCTGTAACTTCACCAGAAGTTTTGACCGCACTCGGAGCAGAAGTGATTTCTATTCATAATGGAGACGGTGTTATTAATTCCTGCTGCGGATCCGAGGCTCCCAACTCGCTTCAAGAAAAAGTGGTGGATTTGAAAGCTGATCTTGGTATTGCCCATGATGGGGATGGCGACCGAGTAGTCTTCGTTGATTCTTCCGGAAAGCTGATCGATGGAGATAAGATTCTTGGCCTTTTGGCATTGCTTGCTTACGAGAAAAATAATCTAAAGCAGAAAGGTTTCGTAGCAACCGTCCATAGCAACTCAGGGCTTGCCGCTTCTCTATGCTCCATCGGTATTAAGTTGCACCGGGCTCAAGTTGGAGACCGAAATGTTGCCAATGTCATGGAGGCAACTGGTTGCAACTGGGGGGGAGAATCATCTGGTCATGTGGTGGCTCATGATTATTTGCCAACTGGTGATGGTTTATTTACTGCTCTTTGTATAGCTTCTGAAGTTGGCCAAGGTCAGGCATCCCTCCAGAAACTTACGGATTGGGTTGAGCTTTGGCCTTGCAGATCCGATTCTTTTAAGGTCAAAGAAAAAATTCCTCTTCTTAACTGCTCCGAAATCCAAAACGCTTTGAAAAAAGTGGAGCAGGATTTGGCCGATAATGGTAGGGTCTTGCTGAGGTATTCAGGAACCGAACCAAAGATTCGATTATTGGTTGAAGCAAGAAACGAAAATTTGGCAGATGAAATATTCACATATATTGTAAATATTATACAAAAAACATTGTAATTTACTCATTTGTGTCCGAAAAGAATATCCTTCGAAATTTATCTAGACTATTTTTACCCCAACTATGATTCAAGATGTCGAAATAGCCCAACTTGATCCTCGTATAATAAAGCAATTAGAAGCCGCAGATAAAGCGACTCTATCGGATGCTGCATATACCATGGAAATCTATTCTTCCATTCTGAAGCAGTACCCTGGATGTTTGGAACTTCGTAAAAAACTCAGAAATCTTCAACTTAAGTATGCTGGCAAGGCAGGGAAAGGAATCGCTGGTATGTTAGGAAAAGTTACCATTGCTCCTTTTCTCAAGAAAGGGAAAGAAGACCCGGATCCGCAAGCTACTCTTGAAAAAGCTGAACTTTTGATCTCAAAATCTCCTTCCAACATAGCTGCACATCAAATGGTAGCCGATGCTGCTAGAGCACTTGGAATTTTGACAACTACTGCATTTGCTTTGGAAACAATTAAGAAAATTCAGCCAAAGGACTTAAATAATATTAAAAGCCTAGCCAATGTTTATATCGAGCTCGGAGAAACGGAGAGTGCGATCGAGATGGGCAATTTAATCGTGAGCATAAACCCCCGGGATGGAGATGCTGAAGATATTATGAAACGGGCCTCGGTTGCTGCAGCGATGCATCGAGGAAAGTGGGAGGAATCCGAAGATTTTCGGACTCAATTAAAAGACGAAGCTGAAGCACAGTCACTAGAGCAAGCCTCCAAAACTATGACCGACTCCAAAGGACTAGAGGGGTTGATTCGCCAAGCATATGACAAAGTTCAAGAAGAACCGAATAATATAAACCATTACAGGCAGCTAAGTGATTATTACCAAAGGTATGGGGATTTGGAAAATGCGATTGCCTGGATCCAGCATGCCCGTGAGCAGGAAGCCGGAAAGGGGGATGTATCTTTAGAAGAAAAAGAGCGTACTTTAACCTTAGAATATTTCGACCACTCTATCGTACAATGGCAGGAGGCTTGCAACCGAGAACCGGAAAATCAAGAGTGGAAAAAATCTTTGGAAACTGCAATTGCCAACAAGAAGCAATATCAGTTTGGTCAGCTTGAGTCTCTTGTTGAAAGGTATCCAAATGATTATGGGTATCGGTATGAACTTGGTATTTTACTTTTTGAAGAAGAAAACTTTGATGCTTGCCTTCAGCACTTCCAACTGGCTCAGAGAAATGCGAAAGTAAGATTGGATGCCATACTCTACCTTGGGCGAGCATATAGTCGCAAAGGATTCCAAGATATGGCGATCGAGCAATTCTCCATTCTGAAATCCGAAATTCAAGTAATGGACGAGCGCAAAAAAGATGCGATCTACGAACTTGGTTGTTGTCACGAATCCATGGGAAACAAGGAAAAAGCATTCGAAGAATACAAAGCAGTTTATTCAACCGATATTTCTTTTCGTGATGTCGCCGACAAGATCAATAGTTTCTATCAGCAAAAAGCACCTACACCCTAAAATAGTGGCGGAGAGGGAGGGATTCGAACCCCCGGTACCTTACGGCACACCCGATTTCGAGTCGGGCACATTCGACCACTCTGCCACCTCTCCAAGGGTACTAGCCTTGTCAAACTCAAATCAAGTGGCAACACTTTTAGGTTCGATACTTGGTAGAAATGATTAATTTCCACGCTTGCTTGGAATTCGATTGTAATTTTGAATAAATGTTATGCCTAAGGTACTAAATCTACATTTCTCTTTTTGCTTACTTCTCTGTTGGGGGTGCAAGTCCGCAAAGATTGAAACGATTGACTTTTCAGACGGTTCTTATGAGGGAGAGCTGAATAGCAAGAAGCAGAAGCACGGAAAAGGATTCTTCCGCTGGAGTGACGGTTCATATTTCAATGGCGAGTATGTTCGCGATCAAAGACACGGAGAAGGCCGTTTTCTCTGGGCAAACGGAGAAACTTACGATGGAGATTACCTAGAAGACCAAAGAACTGGAAGGGGAGTATATCGCTGGCCCGACGGTTCCGTTTACGAAGGTTTATTTTTCAAAGGGAAACGACATGGAAATGGTAATTTCACTGCTTCAGACGGAATTCGCTATGAAGGAGAATGGTTGCACGATGTTCAGCATGGGAAAGGGAAATTAATTTTTCCAAATGGAAATGTCGTTGCCGGAACCTGGATGGATGGAAAATTAGTCTCATCCAATTCCATCCCACCTCCAACTTCTACGAGACCTATGATCGAAGTTGACGAGATTCCATCGGTCGACAATCCTACTCAAAGCAAACCCGTTGATCTTGACCCTGCACCTCTTCCGGTAATTGAATCGAAAAATAAAAGTACGAGCTCTTCAAACTCTTCAACCGTTGAGTTTGCAATCCCCGATGATGCTATAGTTGCCGACACCACACCTCCTCCTCCAAGTTCTTCGGTACAGCCGGTGCCTCCGACAGCTCCCATATCGTCTAAACCCCAAAAACTTACAATTTCAGAAGAAAAAGATCCCAAGGAGGAAATCAACTTAGATTTTTCTAAGAATGAAACCAATGATGCGTGGCGAGGAACCGCAGCCGATGCT
>DEYT01000099.1 GCA_002364975.1 Opitutia bacterium UBA3151
TCACAAATAATTCCTATTCCATTCAAAAACCGAAGTCGAGCCACCAAATCCAATATCTTGAAAATAGATTCTTTTATAACCTTATTAAAGAGTTAAAAAACTTGACGAAAACCTCACAATATTATGTTTATTGCGCCAGTTGATGAATCTTTCAATTTGGAAAATTTTCCTGTTCACGGGTCCTACTTTAGGTCTCACCGTTCTTGCTGAGATTGAGAACACTGGATTTTTAGGTGGCCCTTTTCATGGCGTGTCCCAGGATGCCACTGGCTCTGTGGTCAACCGAGTTGGTCCCATTGCAGATCTGGTGGAAACTTTAGATTTATTTACTCATTCCACATCCCGCAATCTTGAAGATGGCGAGAGTGCAAACCTGCAAGCTGCCCTTCGCTTGGATGACGGTACCATTACCCAACTTAATCCAAGGGAAGTCAAGTGGAGCACAGAAAGTTCCAACCTCTTAATTGCTGATGGCTTGGCTACCGCGAAAGATATTGGCGAGCGGGCACGGGTTGCTGTTGTTGCCAGTGCGGATGGATTTTCTGCCACCATCTTTCTTCGCCTCAAACCTGGACAAGCCCCTGCCGAAACAGTAGAGGAAATTGAACTTCCTGGTGCCCTTGCCGATGCGGTTGACTTGGATTTGCCCGGTTGGAAAAAATCCAACTGGTTTGGTACCTTTTACCAGGGGGGAAATAATTGGATTCATCATACCCGGCACGGCTGGCTCTTTGCCGCCGGGGGGGATGCCAGCAGTGCCTGGCTTTGGAGCCCTCAACAGGAATGGCTATGGACTGGCCCAGGTATTTATCCCCACCTTTACCGAAATAAAGACTCAGCTTGGCTCTATTTTATCATCCCTGCCTTACCTCGAAGAGTTTACTACAATCATTCAGTCCAGACCTTTGAGGAGTTTAATGAGTAGTGCAAAAATTTATCAAGTTACTGCTTAATTTTTTTGTAATTTGATATGGTTTCTTTCAAAATGAAAAAACGGCGGAACTTTTACCATTGTCGGTAATTCTTGAAAATATTTTACACCCTCTTTCTCAGATGTAGTTGTGAGTTAATTTTACCAAAACGTAACAAAAAATAAGAAAAGGGGTTTTGGGTTTCGAAAATTCCTTCTATGGAAGTTTCGGAAAAGAAGCCAGACAAGGAAGTTATCTGTACCTTGCGTTGGGCGCATCAAAAACAGGCACAGTTGATCATGCTGGATGATCAAAAGGCTCAAATTTTACCAGGTTTGGTTCTTGTCTTACTCACTTTGTTGGGAACCCACCTTATTTGCATCAATACGGATGGTTTACTCAATGGCTTGCATGGCTTCAGTGTAGGAGTGTTTTGTCTTTTCTTCGGGACTGAGGTGATTGCAATCAGTCTGGGTATTCTGGTAGTGATGCCTCGACTCCCTCCAAAGATGTGAGATCAAAACATTGAAAAGATACAAAACCCGTTGTTTTTCGGTGACTTTGCAGAGTTTCAAGAGGATACCTATCTCGATCATGCCTCGGAAAACATCTTGTTCAACGATTCGGCAAGGAGATACCTAGCCAAGGACATTTATTAGGGTGGCATAGTACTTTCGGGCAAGTATCGTAAGTTGAGGCATGCTTATTGTTACGCACTGATTGGCTTCCTCTTTTTGGTGATCGGTTTCGTTTCCCTAATTCTACTCTGATCCGGCTGGTTGCATGCTCCTTGACCGAGGAGTTTTGATGATTGAAAAAAACTTTATGGGATCAAGACCAAATGGATTTCCTTGCTAATTAATGATAATTAATTATCATTAGCGTATGCTTAGAACCTCACCCTTCTATTTTTCGATAACGATACTGATTGCATGGATCACCGGGTCTTTTCTCTATGGAGATACCCAGGACCTAAAACCGATGGAAGTTTCCGCTCTTCGTTTGGAGACTCCTGCCAAAAACTTACCTGCCCGTGTCGAAGTAATTGATCAGGCAAAGATTGAAAAGTCTGGCGCCACTGATATTGTCGGCTTGCTGCGTAAGGAAGCAAACTTGCAGGTTCGGTCATATTCAGCGAATTCAGCAAGAGCTTCTATTTCCATGGGGGGATTTGGAGAGAATGCAGGGCTTCGAACCTTGGTTATTCTTGACGGGCATCGATTAAATGCGATCGATATGTCTTCGACCGATTGGTATTCCATACCTCTCGCTTTAGTTGAGTCGATCGAGATCATTCGTGGAGCACAATCTGGTACTTATGGAAACCATGCAGTTGGAGGAGTAATTAAAATAAATACTAAATTACCCAAGCTTGAGCCAACAGGTTCATTGGAAGCAAGTGCGGGAAGTTTTGATTCTTTTAATGCCAGAGGTGCCTATTCCCAAAAGCTTGGAGAAATTGGATTAACCATATTTGGGGAGCGGGCAGAATCGGATGGCTATCGGATGAATGGAGATCACCAAACCGACGCGGGTGGACTTAGACTGGACTGGGGAAGCGAATCAAATGTTAAGGGTTACTTTTCTTTGGGTTTGTCTAATAGCGATTTTGGTTTACCGGGAGATTTGAATGCCAGTTCTTTGGCAGCTGATCGGAGGCAATCCAACGACCCAAACGACCAAGGGAATGAAAGGTCTGCCCATGCACGGTCGGGACTGAGCTACAATATAAATGATCAATGGCGATTGGAAAATAGATTGGGATATCAGGATCGAAGAGTAAGCGTCAATATGCCAAGTATTCCATTTGGAGGTTACGTCGCTGACACTGATTACGAAACCTTTTACTACACTCCTGTCTTGCATTACGATTCCAACGTAGCGGACTGGTTGTTTGGTTTGGATTTCTCTAGGGATAATTTGAATGCAAAGACAAACTACGGAGATTCCGAATATGAGCGGAAAACTTTGGCCTTTTTTACCTCTACCGGACTTCCGCTTTCAGAACGATGGAACCTGAACGGAAACTTAAGATTAGAGAGTGCAGAAAATTCTGGAGTATACTCTGGTTCACAGTTGAATGAAGTTAGGAAGGACGAATGGGCAGGAGGTATTGGTCTCGTTCGTGACTTTGGAGAAGAAAGTCGAATTTACGGATCTGTTCGCCGCTTTTATCGTTATCCAGCAACAGATGAATATATGGATTTCGGCACCCCTGCAATTAATCAAAATCTCGAACCCGAAAACGGGTACGAATTCGAATTGGGAACGGACTGGAACCTAGACCAAATTTTCTTTAGTGGAAGATTTTTTCGACAGTGGATGGAGGGTGAAATTATTTACGACCCTCTTGTAGGACTGTTTGGCTCCAATGTAAATTTACCAAAAAATCGTCGCATAGGGTTGGATTTTTCCATTGATTGGGAGATGGCCGAATGGATCCGTTCAGCTGTTAAATATGAATATGTTAAAGCCACATTTGAAGAAGGTAATTATGTAGGTTCTAGAGTACCCTTGGTTCCCGAAGGCTTAGTTAGGTTATTCATTGAGTTGCAACCTCTTGACTTATTACGTTTAAGCTTGGGAGGCTCGTATTTGGGGGAAAGTTTTCGAGGGAGTGATTTTTCAAACATCGAAGCAAAACTTGAAAATTATTGGTTATTTGACCTTGTAGTAAATTACCAATTATCAGAGAATGCGAAACTTTTTTCGGGAATTGATAACCTATTGGATGAAGAGTATTTGTCCACCGCTTTTGGAACTGGTTTGTATCCGGGAGAGGGAAGAAAGGTAATAGCCGGCTTACGATTCACCTTTTAAGCTTTTTTCTTTTACTTGCATTCAGGGCAGGTTCCGTAAAGCATAACTTCAAAACCCTTAACCTTAAATCCATTTGGGACTTTCGCGGGTGGCTCATCATCCGTGGTATCCTCCAAGGCGAATAGTTTATCGCAGGTACGACAGGCAAAGTGTACCTTGTCCTGCCCGTCGGCCCATTCGTAGCGGGTAGGTTGCCCGGGATAGTCCACCCCGACCACTTGGTGATTTTCACAGAGCGTTTTTACATGCCGGTAAGTAGTGGCAATTCCAAGACGGGGAATTTCTTGGATGGCAAGTTGGTGAATTTCCAAAGGAGTCAAAGGCCGACCGGCACTGCGGATTACGGAAAGGATGACTTCTCCCTGACGGGTTTGGCGTTTCACTCTTCTCGGGGTGGGATCTCAGGAAGTTTTCCTTCCTTAAGACTGGCTATGGTTCGTTGCTTTAATTCTTTTACCTCCTTCTTGATTTCAGCAAAAGTCTTTTTTTCCATACGGTCAATAAAGAGGACGCCGTTGAGATGATCGACTTCGTGTTGAATGCAGCGGGCAAGTAATCCATCACATTCTAATTGATGAGCATTACCGTCCAAGTCTTGGTACTTTACCGAGATTCGTTCGGGTCTTGCGACCTCACCCCGAATTTCCGGAAAGGATAAGCAGCCTTCCTCATAATAATATTCGTTGGAGAGGAGGGGTAAGACTTCGGGATTGGCTAGTGCCATTGGCATCAACAAGGAAGGAGAGAGAGGCTTGCCATCTAGGATGCAGGGCATGGGATACTCGGGATGTTCGGGG
>DEYT01000169.1 GCA_002364975.1 Opitutia bacterium UBA3151
TTGAATGTTGCGTTTGATTGAGCGGAACTTCCAGATGATTCTCTGAAAGAACCAAGAGAGTTTAAAGTTGAAGATCTAAGTGCGTCAGCAACCGATACTTCACCCGTTAACTTCATGTCTTCCGCTGTGATTGTAAGTACAGTTTGCGACTCATTACCGGTAACTCTTTTAATACGAGAACCCGTTACAACAATTTCTTCAACTTCAAGGCTCTCTCCCGAGTCTTGAGCGAAGCCGACCGTTGGCATACCAACGATCATCGTTGCACCGATGGTGTTACGAATCGCTTTTGTTAAAGGTGTAATTTTCATTTAATTTCCCCCGAAATTACAAAACAGTTTATTTAACGTTAAATTTATCGCTTGTGATTTGACGCGTGCCACTACTTGTTATTCGTTCCGTTTTTTAATTCTGGCCTTCATTCATGACTAAATTTCAGCATTAATAAACGGTTGCGGCGCTATCTCATCACGCGAACCCTTCATCATACACCTAAATTTAAAAAAAATTAACATTTTTATAATAAAAACGGATGTTAAATCGGCATCCGGTGAGTGATGGAGTTTTTGGTGTATCGGAGAAAAATTAAAATTTAGAATCAGCTAAATGCTTGGAGTCCAGTTTGAGCTCTACCAAGAATCAAAGCATGCACATCCGAGGTCCCTTCATACGTGTTCACCACCTCCAAGTTCATCATATGTCGCATCACTTCGTACTCATCTGAGATTCCGTTGCCTCCGTGCATATCTCTTGAATTTCTCGCAATTTCAAGTGCTTTACTGCAGTTATTTCTCTTAAGTAGTGATATCAATTCTGGCGATAGTCTGCCTTCCTCTTTCAAGCGACCCGCTCTAATGCAGCCTTGAAGACCCAATGAGATGTCAGTTTGCATATTTGCTAGTTTAAGCTGAATAAGTTGATTTGATGCGAGGGGTTTATTGAATTGTGGTCGCTCAAGCGTGTATTTGCGCGCCGCATGCCAACAGTACTCTGCTGCCCCGAGGGCACCCCAGGAGATGCCATATCGTGCAGAATTTAAGCATTCGAAGGGCCCTTTCAGGCCACTAATTTCGGGAAGTAATTGTTCATCACTAACAAACACGTTATCCATGACAATTTCCCCAGTGATGGAAGTTCTAAGAGCCAATTTCCCCTCAATTGAGGGTGCTGTGAGTCCTTCCATACCTTTTTCTAATATGAAACCCCTTATGGTTCCATCATCAGTCTTTGCCCAAACCAGGAAAACATCTGCAATCGGTGAGTTCGTAATCCACATCTTACTCCCACTAATTGAGTAACCGCCTGCAACCGCTTTTGCTCTCGTTTTCATACTTGAAGGATCAGAGCCCGCATCAGCTTCTGTTAAGCCAAAACAACCAACCCATTCTCCAGAGGCTAGTTTTGGAAGATACTTGTTTTTTTGTTCCTCTGACCCATGATTTGAAATAGGATACATAACCAGACTGGACTGAACGCTCATCATTGATCGATAACCTGAATCCACTCTTTCAACTTCTCGCGCGATTAATCCATAACCCACATAACTAACGCCAGGACACCCGTAGCCTTCTATTGTTGATCCGAGTAGACCCAACTCTCCCATCTCATTAAAAATCTCTCTATGTGTTTGTTCTTTTCGAAATGAGTCAATAACTCGGGGAGCCAACTTATTGCTGGCATAGTTGGCAGCAGTATCCTTGACCAGGATTTCTTCTTCCGTCAATTGATCATTTAAGTGAAATGGATCTTCCCAATCAAATACACCCCAATCAGCACTCATTTCATATCCTCAAAGTGAGTTTTACACCGAATAATACGATGCAGTTTGGTCAAGCGATTTACGAGCTTTCTCGATCAAAGAATCAATGTCTTTGTAACTACAGACAAAGGGCGGTGATATAATCATGGAATCTCCAACAGCACGCATTATCAAGTTATTTTCAATACAGAACTCTCTACAGATTCCACCTGACTTTTGATCAGGCTCTAGCCTTTCTTTCGTGTTTTTATTTCGAACCAACTCAATTGATCCCAACATTCCAATCCCTCGAACATGACCCACGATTGGATGATCTGCCAGCTCTTTCCACTTTGATTGAAGATATGGACCGATATCATTAGCAACCTTATCTATAAAGTTTCCGTGTTCGATAATTTCAAGGGTCGCGATAGCTGCAGCGCAAGCAATTGGATGGCCAGAGTAGGTAAAACCATGTCCGAATTCGCCACCATCTTTGGTGATAACATCTGATACTTTATCATTAACTAGTACTCCGCCCAGAGGTTGAAATCCATTAGTCACTGCTTTGGCGAAGGTTATCAGGTCTGGCTCTGTTTCATATGTCTGGCAACCAAATAAAAAGCCGGTTCTTCCAAACCCACAAATAACCTCATCGCTCACAAAAAGGATATTTCTCTCTTTTAAGATGCGTTGCACCTCTGGCCAATATGTGTTGGGTGGAACAATTACTCCCCCAGCACCTTGAATAGGTTCTGCAATAAAGGCTGCGACATTTTCCTCGCCTAATTCATCAATTTGCTTTTCAAGCTCTCGAGCTGCTTTGAGACCAAAATCTTCAGCTGTATCGTCACCACCTTCGGTATACCAATTTGGTTCAATAATATGTGAGATATATGGTAGCGTTTCGAATTGCTTATGGACTGCATTAAATCCGCCCAAACTTGCCGCCGCGATTGTGCTTCCATGATACGCATTTTTTCGAGCAATAATAAATCGTTTCTTGGGCTGTTTTTTTAAATCCCAATACCTTCTGATGAGTCTTATATTGGTATCGTTTGCCTCTGATCCAGAATTAGTAAAAAAAACTCTTTGAAATTGCTTCGGTGCAATATTTACCAAGCGCTCAGCAAGCTCCACGGCTGGCGCATTACTGCATTGAAAAAAATTATTGTAATAAGGAAGTTGCTTAAATTGATTAATAACCGCCTTGCCAATTTCAGGTTGAGAGTACCCTAAACTGCAACACCAGAGTCCAGACATAGCATCCAAGTACTTCCTTCCGTCTGTATCATAAATGTAAATATGCTCAGATTTTTCTATTATCCTTCCTCTAGAAGTTTCATATTCGTGAAAAT
>DEYT01000056.1:0-6685 GCA_002364975.1 Opitutia bacterium UBA3151
GGAAACGAAACCGATCACCCGGGGCGCATGGATTGCTGGGGTTATTTTTAATTCTCCCCCGCCTCCCCCTCCCGCCGAAGTGCCACCTTTGCCGGAGGAGAAAGAAATAGATTTAAGCATGACCCTGCGTGAACGATTTGCAGATCATCGGGAACGGGCGGATTGTGCTGGCTGTCATGAAAAACTTGACCCTCTGGGCTTTGCTTTGGAGAATTTTGATCCGGTGGGTAGGTGGAGGGAAAAATACCATAATGGCCGCGAAGTGGATGCCAGTGGAACTCTTTTCCGAACCCACGAATTCTCCAATATTGTCGAATTTAAAGATGCAATCCTCAAAGAGAAAAACCGCTTTGTCCGAGGACTTGCCGGACATCTCCTGAGGTATGGGCTCGGTCGCGAATTGAATCCATCAGACACCCTAGCTTTGGATGAGATTGTGGAAAGGGTAGAGGAGGAAAATTATTCGATGAAGTCTTTGATCCATGCGGTGGTGCAGTCGAAACCTTTTCGTGGCCCAAGTGGTAAACTTGCCTTGCATAATACCAAGTAAATTTAGAAGATATGATAACTATGACAAATATTGGCCGCCGTACTTTTCTTCGCGGAATGGGAACCTCCGCCCTTGCCCTGCCTTGGATGGAAAGCCTGGCGGTGGGTGGTAAGCATTTTCAAATCCCTCAGCGGGCAGCCTTTTATTATGTGCCTATTGGGGTGGTCAGGAAGACTTTCTTTCCGGGTGAGGAAAAGAGTGCGGTACAGCAAAAGTTTACCAATGATAATTTTGATGCCGACAGTACCCGATCGAATATTGGAGTCGGTCTGCATGACCTGCAGTTGACTCCAACCATGAAACCCTTGGAGGGGCTCAAAGAAAAGGTTACTTTGATCACGGGGTTGGATCGCACTTTTCAGCCGGGTACGGATGTACATGCCCAGTGTGCTTCCTGTTTTCTTTCCAGTGCCAGCCCCTTTAGCCTGAAGCATACGCCTTATCCACAGGCTCGAAGCTTGGATCATATTATTGCGGATAAAATTGGTAAAGATACTCCTTTTAAGACATTGGAATTCAGTTGTAACAGTCACAAGGATAACAAGGAATCCATCCAATTTGATAATATTTCCTGGTATGGAACCGAGCATGTGGCTCCCTCGATGCGGGATCCCTTACTTGCCTACCGCAGGCTTTTTAAATCAGATGAACGCAGTGCTTACCAAAACATCACAGACTTGGTACTTGATGATGCCCGTTCGTTGAAAAAAGACCTGGGTTATTCGGATCAGCAGAAATTTGGGGAATATTTTGAATCCATCCGGTCGATTGAGACTCAGATCTCGAGGCTCGATGGGATGAAAAATGAACTGAGCAAAGTAGATCTTGATATTCCGATGGATGGAAAAATGCCGAGGGGTGAATACATTCGCCTAATGGGTGATTTGATGGTTGCTTCTTTGCAGAGTGGATTGACCAATGTGGCCACTTTTATGGTGGGGCCTGAAAGATGGGACACCCCCTATTTATTCGAGAGTTTGTTCGATAAACCTAAGAGCCATCATATGATGTCGCACAACCAAGGAAAATATGTGGAGGACCTGATTAAAGTGGATCTATTCTATATGGAGCAATTTGCTTATCTTTGCGAAAAAATGAATCGGATTGAGGAGGCTAATGGTAAGACCCTGCTGGATAATATTATGTTCACTTACGGTTCCGGATTGGGAGATGGATCGACGCACCAATACAGTGCGTTGCCCATTCTCGTTGCAGGTTCTGGGGGTGGGAAGTTTGTTACCGGTAAGCACCTCAATGTCTCGGCTAAATCCGGGTTGGTCAAGAAGGTCGGGGGTACCTATAAAACCCCTGAAGGTGGGGTTCCCTTGGCAAACCTTTGGCTTTCACAGGCAAATGCGATGGGTCTGAAGTTAGACCATTTTGCAGACAGTACTGGAATGATTTCCAGTTTGTTCGCTTAATCAGTTACTTTATCCCTTAGTTTACGATCGGTAACAAATGTACCGAATGGGATCAAGGTGGCGATAAAAAGGTATGCTCCAAATTTTAGAGTCCAGTTGAATCTCTTTAGGCACAATGCTAGAAGGACGCAATAAGCTACAAAGAGAACGCCGTGAGTCATTCCCACAATTTTTACGGCCATGGGCATCTCAAAATAGTATTTCATCGGCATGGCAACCCCGAGAAGAAGCAGGTAGGAAACGCCTTCAATATTTCCAAGAATTCGAAGTGGTTTAATCATTTTTAAATGAAGTTTTTATCGATCTATTCCGGTGGTTCCGCTTCCAATAAAGTCGAACCTGGAGAAGGATGGCAAGTGCCAAGGCGATGGTTATCCCAAACCAAATTGCTTGGTTAAGATCTTCAACGACCTGTTCTGGAATATTTAAAGAATTCGAATTTACAAAGAGTAAATGGAGTGGGGTCCATGTCATTGGATTTAAAGCTAAAAGTTTAAATATACTACTTAGATTCTCATTTTGCCAACCCACTGCAACCACAAGGCTAGCGAGCAGTGGGGTAATCCAAAGTAAACCGACGAATCCCCAAAAGCCTAAATTGAACCATTGTTCACGGCTCGCTTGAAGATATAACGAACTGGCAAGAACCAGGAGAAATGGAATGGAGATGGTGGAAAAAATTGTGGATTCGAGATTCCAGATCTCTGATGAATTTGCAAGGGATATGAAAATTGCATGAACGGCAGCCGTTATCAATGACAACAGCCCAACAAACCAAAATCCGCTGCCTTCGTCGGCTGCCCAAGGAATTTTGTTAAGCTCAAGCTTTTCGGATCTCTGCAGGCCCTTGAGGAAGAGATGTAAATTAGGACAGCAAATATTTACCAAGGCAAGAATGGCGAGAAAAGATAAAGCGAAATAAACCGATTGAACCACCACAATAGCAATTTCCGGCTTCCCGATGGAACCAACCAAATTGGTGGAGAAGGTTTCTCCCAGTAATCCATTTGCTTTTCCCTCGGAGAAAAAAGCCCACAAAGAACCAAGCAATAGAAATTGTAAAATTGCATACAATATCAATCCGGAAGGCTTAGAAAAAGCAGATAAGGCTTCATTTCTCCACTTGCGATATGCAGTTATGACTAGGGTTAGGATGATTAAGCCTTGCATGAAGAAAGTAAATGCGGAAGGAGATATCGAGAAATTAAAAAAGGGTACATCCTGCCAAAATTCCGCAACTTTTGACTCAAATCTTCCAAGCTTGTTTTCCCCAATCAAGAGAAGGCTTGGTAAGATCTTACCGAAATAAGTTGGGAGAATGGTGAGGAAAGAAAGGAAGGATATCCCGGCCTGCCCCAAGACCGGTAAAAAAATGTATAGACCAAGCACCGCAATTCTCGAGACCCAGGAGGCTGCCCGGGGGCGGGGTACGACCAGACCAATCACATGGGCAGTTAGGTGATAGAAAATGACAGAGCAAAAGAAAACCGAATAAAGATGTAGAATATTAAGCCAGGGAAGCTTTCCTACAACCACGCAGTGGATCAGGAATGGAATGGTCAATAAGAACATGAAATATTCCCTCGATGGTAAGCCAAAGAGATAGCCCCCAATTTTTGAAAATGGACTCATCGGGGTCATTCTTTGATAGTCGAGTAAACCGGTTTCCTTTTCCTCTGCAGTAATCGAAGCAACCCGTCCGGTACCCAGAAACATCAGGAGGAATCCTTGAAATCCAAGTAATAAGGGGAACGCATTCCGGGCCCCGTTGATTGGGTTTTCCACCATCGTTCTAACGCCTTGGATCTCTGAGTCATAATGCTGATGCTCTTGCATTCCGTTAAAATACGCGGAGAGATATAAGGTTGCGCTTAAGATCAGCGAAAAGAGGCCGGAAGCAATCAAGTGCTTGGTCCTAAGCCTCTCCCGAATCCCTTTAAGAATGAGTGGGTTCAAGGATTTTTTCCTCTCTTAATTCTGCCTGCTTCAACTTCTAAAAATAAATCTTCCATTTTAGATTGCTTGAGATGAAAATTTGAAACTTGGGCTCCTGAATCAACCAGTTTAAATAAAATGGCAGCTGCATTCTCAGAGTCCCCGGTATGAGTTAATTCAAAATGACGAGCAGCATCATCGAGCTGAGCATGCTGGGTAATCTCAGGGAACTGGGAAAATATATCAGGCAACATTGGAAATTTTTTCACTACTTCGATTTGAATAATTCGAGAAGGGGAGGCGGAAGCGGAAACTTCTTCGATGGATCCACTCAACTCCATCGAACCATTGTTCATGATGCCAATCGAATCGCATAAATCTTCTAATTCGGAAAGGATATGAGAGGATACCAGAATGGTTTTACCTGAAGAAGCAAGTCGTCTGATAAGATTTCGAAGATCAATCCGGGCTTTAGGGTCGAGGTTGGCAGCTGGTTCATCCAGAAGTAAAACCGAGGGATCATGAACTAAGGTCTTGGCCAGAAGAGCACGTTGTTTCATACCACGGGATAAGGTCTTGCATTTCGCTGAGGCGTTTTTTTGTAAATCTGTTAAGTGGAGGCATTGTTCCACTTTCTGTTTTCTTTGATTCCGGTTTAACCCATAGGCATGGGCAAAAAGATCACAGAATTCATCCACTTTTAACTCATCATAAACCGGGGGGAAGTCGGGCATGTAGCCTAAATGCCTGCGGGCCTCCTCAGGTCGGTGAAGTAATGGAATCCCATCGATAAAGATTTCTCCAAAAGTGGGCTCAAGAAGAGTTGCGATTGCCTTAATTGTGGTGGTTTTCCCTGCACCATTTGGGCCGATCAAGCCATAAACTGATCCACTTGGAACGGAGAAAGAAAGCTGATCTACCGCAACATGATCGCCGTAATGAATCTTGAGATCGGTTACTTTAATCATTTCAAAAGGCAGGTTATTGAAGGATAGCTTGCACCTGCCAAAAAGCGAGTACAACTTTTTCTTGCCTAATAGATCAGAAAAGCAAGATTTAAACTTTAACCAATTAAACGATATGATTTCTAATAAACTGACTCTCCTCCTCCTTTTAGCCTCTAGCTTTTCCCTTCATGCAGAAAAACTTCTCTTTGATGGAAAGACCTTAAATGGTTGGGATGGAAATCCCGCTCATTGGAGCGTTCGGGATGGTTCAATTGTTGGCGAAAATACCAAGAAAAACCCTACCAAGGGAAATACTTTTCTAATTTGGAAAGATGGCACCCTGAAAGACTTTGATCTCTTAGTTGATTATAAGATTGAAGGTGGAAACAGTGGGATTCAATACCGGAGCTTCATTAAATCGGGCAAGCATGACGGTTGGCGGATTGGTGGATATCAAGCTGATTTTGAATCAGGAGACCGATTTTCCGGGATTTGTTACGGGGAAGCCTTTCGGGGCATTCTTTCCCTTCGGGGTGATAAGACCACGCTTAGCTTGGATGCCAAAGGGAAATTACAGAAAAAAATAGAGAATTTTGGGGATTCCAAAAAGATTGGTAGAGCGGTCAAAAAGGGGGAATGGAATCAGTACCGGATAACTGCTAAAGGTTTTCATTTCACTCATTACATTAATGGTATAAAGATGTCTGAATTAATTGATAATGATGAAAAGACCCGTCGTTCTCACGGTTTACTCGCCTTTCAAGTTCATCAGGGTCCACCGATGAAGGTATCCTTTAAGAATATCGTTCTTAAGTAATTGGATCATTGAGAATGGAGATTAAACCATCTCATGATATTGATCTTCGTAGCGATACGGTGACTCAACCCTGTGAGGGAATGCGGGAGGCGATGGCTCGTGCTGAAGTGGGGGATGATGTAAATGGAGATGATCCAACGGTTATTCGACTGCAGGAGAAAGTATCTGGCTTGCTTGGGATGGAGGCCGGTCTCTTTGTTCCAAGTGGAACCATGGCGAATGCGGTGGCAATCCGTACCCATACCCAACCTGGGGATGAGATTGTAGCGGAGGAACAGAGCCATCTTTATGTTTATGAAGGTGGGGGCTATGCCGCACTTTCCGGTTGTTCAATCGCATTGGCCAGAGGTCATAAAGGTGTCTTGTCGGCTCAAGAAGTGGAGAAAAAAATACGTAAAGCAGAAGGAAGCCGTAGCCATTATCCCAATGCTTCTCTCATCTGCCTGGAAAATACCTCCAATCGGGGAGGTGGTACCTGTTATCCGGTGGAGATTTTGGATGAAATCGCTCGGGTAGCTCAAAAAAAAGAGTGCCAAATGCACTTGGATGGTGCTCGTTTATTTAATGCGGTGGCCGCATCCGGATTGAGTGCCCAAAGACTAACGCAAGGGTTTGATTCGGTATCAGTTTGCCTGTCAAAAGGACTGGGAGCACCGGTTGGTAGTGTGCTCGTTGGCACCCGTGCATTTATTCATCGAGCTCATCGATGGCGAAAGATGCTCGGGGGAGGCATGAGGCAAGCAGGAATTTTAGCAGAGGCTGGACTGTATGCGATCGAGAACAATATGAAAAGGCTTGAGGAGGATCATCGCCGTGCCCGGGCCTTAGCAGAAGGAATCAAGGATATCCAAGGGCTCTTTGTAGAACTGGAGACGGTTGAGTCCAATATGGTATATGCTAAAACCGAGGGTTCTGCCCATACTTGGCAACAAATGCTTTCGGAACAGGGCCTTCTCTGTTTTGCTTTGAATGAAAACACTCTTAGGTTTGTGCTTCATTTACACATTGATGATGA
>DEYT01000056.1:7058-9572 GCA_002364975.1 Opitutia bacterium UBA3151
TTCTTGGTAAGGTCATTATCGCTGGAGGTTCTGGATTTTTGGGTCAGAAATTAGCCTACTCTTTGATCAACGATGGCTATGAGGTTGTGGTACTTGGTCGTCAAGATCATGGCCCCAATCGTGTGGGGCGGTTTGTGCAGTGGGATGGTAAAAGTTTAGGGGGTTGGGCAAGTGAGCTCGAGGGATCCATCTCTCTTTTTAACCTTGCTGGGCGTTCGGTGGATTGCAGGTATACCCCAGAGAATAAAGCCCTTATCCTGAACTCCAGAGTTGATGCCACCGGTATCTTGGGGCAGGCAGTAACCGATTGCAGGAAGCCTCCCTTGGCTTGGTTCAATGCGAGTACAGCGACTCTTTACGATGACCTTAGGGGCGACCTTCCCCCTCATGATGAATTTGGTGCGACAGAAGCCCCTGGGTTTTCGGAAGAGGTTGGTAGGGCATGGGAAAAAGCTTTTTATGCTTTTAAGATTCCTAGAGTTCGCCAAATTTCCTTACGAATTAGTATAATCTTGGGGCAAGAGAGTGGGGCCTTCCCGGTGCTGCGGCTCCTGACACGACTTGGTCTGGGAGGTAGGCAAGGACCAGGCAATCAATGGATTAGTTGGTTACATGTCGATGATTGGGTGGGAGTGACCCGTTTTTTAATGAAAAGGGAAGAGGTTTGTGGACCGGTAAACTTGGCATCCCCAAATCCAGTGACAAATTCTGTCTTTATGCAAGAGATGAGAAAACGATTCGCACCTCTGGGTATTGGTTTTCCAGCCCCAACCCCAGCGATTTATCTGGGTACCATGTTTATGGGAACCGCCCCTGACTTGGTTCTCAAGAGTAGAAAAGTCGTTTCCCGTAAACTTAAAGAGGTGAAATTCCCCTTTGTCTTTTCTTCAATCTCCCATGCATTGGATTCATTTTTATGAATCGATTCAATGATTAAATCGAATCATAGGCTTTACTACTTTAATTTCTATTTTAAGGAATTTTTTGCAAACATCTTTGTTTATTCTTGAACGAGACTGAAATTATTGTAGTCAAATCTTGTGTTGTGATGTTTAAATTGGCGATTTTTAACATAAAAAAATATAGGCTTTTGTTCCTTTTTTTGGGGTCCCTTTTTGTCCGGGGTGAGGAAAGAGTTCGAGACATTGTGATTTACGGTGGTACTTCGGCTGGGATCACTGCCGCCGTTCAGGCCAAAAAAATGGGGAATTCTGTGGTTGTGGTTTCTCCGGATATTCATTTAGGCGGTCTCTCTTCTAGCGGACTCGGATGGACAGATAGTGGAAAAAAAGAGGCCATTGGGGGACTTGCCCGCGAGTTTTACCATCGGGTTTGGCGACATTATCAAAGCGTAGACTCGTGGACTTGGCAGGCTATGGAAGATTATGGGAATCGAGGTCAAGGAACCCCTGCAATTGATGGGGCGAAAAGAACGATGTGGATCTTTGAACCCCATGTATCCGAAGAGATCTTTGAAACTTGGGTCAAGGAACACGATCTGGATGTTATTAGAAACGAGTGGTTAGACCGAGAAAGGGGAGTGGAAATTAGTAATGGTGTTATTCGGGCCATTACTACTTTGTCCGGGAATCGCTATAAAGGAAAAATGTTTTTGGATTGTACTTACGAAGGAGATTTGATGGCCGCGGCCGGGGTTTCTTATTTTGTCGGTCGAGAAGCAAATTCAGTCTACGGGGAGACTCTCAGCGGAGTCCAAACGCGAGCAGCCCGGTCCCATCAGTTTAAAAGAAAAATTGACCCTTTTGTCATCGAGGGTGATCCGAGTAGTGGTTTGCTTGCTCGAATTAGCGATCAGCCCCCAGGAATGGAAGGAAGTGGAGACACGAAAATGCAGGCCTATAATTTTCGTCTTTGTTTGACTCAAGTCGAAGAAAATAAGCGACCTTTTCCAAAACCAGAAAAGTATGATCCTCTTCAATATGAGTTATTGCTCCGAACCTTATTGAAAGGCTCGACTCATGTTTTCGGCAAATTTGACCCGATTCCAAATGCTAAGACCGATACCAACAATCATGGTCCATTCAGTACCGATAATATTGGTATGAACTACGCCTATCCAGATGCATCCTATGATGAGCGGGATCGTATTATCGCGGAGCATGAAACTTATCAAAAAGGCTATTTTTACTTTTTGTGTAATGATCCACGAGTGCCTGAAGAAATTCGTTCCAAAATGTCCAGTTGGGGACTGGCCAAGGATGAGTTTGAGGATCAAGGGAATTGGCCCCATCAAATTTATGTTCGAGAAGCTCGAAGGATGATAAGTGACTTTGTGACAACGGAGCACCATTTGAGAGGGTTGAAGGAAACTCCCAATTCTGTGGGCATGGGCTCCTACACAATGGATTCCCATAATGTGCAACGTTATGTTGCTACCGATACGAGTGGGAAACCCTATGTCTTGAATGAAGGTGATGTCCAAGTCGACCCGGGAGGTCCTTACCAGATTTCTTACAACTCTCTGATTCCCAAAGAGGAGGAATGTAAAAACTT
>DEYT01000056.1:9966-15838 GCA_002364975.1 Opitutia bacterium UBA3151
CTTGCTCATTCTGCAGCCACTGCGGCTTCCCTGGCGATTGAAGATGGAGTCATAGTCCAACGTGTTTCCTACGAAAAATTGAAAAATAAATTAATGGATGACGGTCAAGTATTGGCATTAGAAAAGAATGATTTCATTGCCAGTGGCAATGGAATTGATCCGCAAACTTTATCCGGAGTGGTTGTAGAAGGTGATCAAGTTAATCTCCTTGGAGACTGGACGAAAAGTTCTTCTTTAAGACCTTTTGTGGGAGATGGCTATTTTCATGATGGGAATGGGGGGAAGGGGATGAGGAAGGCGGAATTTCCATTTTTTACTGATAGAAATGGTCTCCATGAATTACGAATCTCGTATATTCCCTCCGGGAATCGTGCCGGTAAGGTTAAATATCTGGTGGAAGATGAAAAGGGGCTCGAAGAAATTCTTGTAGACCAAAGAAAAAAAGGAAGCGTGGAGAAAATTTGGCATTCTTTAGGTTCTTTTGATTTCTTGAGAGGAAAGTCCTATAAAGTGTCTCTTCAAAATGATGATACTGAGGGCTATGTCGTGGTAGATGCTCTGCAGATCATTCCCCTGAATTAAAAAACTTTTTAGAATGGGTTACTTCCATCGAGCTTTGATGCTTGAAAGTATCTGAAAATAGAATCAACCGGAGACAAATTTCTCAGTGTTCTGAATTTATTTTTCTTGCATCGCCCCGTTCATGGAAGAATAAATTTAGAAAATTATATTATTATGAAATCAAGCTCTACCAAAACTTTTCACTATTCACGCCGTACCTTCATTGGGGCTGCTGCAGCCTCCGCCTTTTCTTTTCAATTCTTGCCCTCTAAGGTATTTGGAGCCAATGAAAGGCTTCAAGTTGCTGGAATTGGAGTGGGGGGAAAGGGGAAGGGTGATTTTGATGGATTAGCAATGCATGGAGATGTAGTCGCCGCTTGTGACATTGATTCCCGTCGTCTAGATGTTGCGGTTCGAAAACATGTGGATGCAGTTAAATTCAGCGACTTTAGGGAAATGTTGAGTCAACTAGGAGATAAAATTGATGCCCTTACAGTGAGTACTGCGGATCATTCCCATGCTCCAGCTGCGATGATGGCTATGAGGCAGGGCATTCATGTTTATGTCCAAAAGCCCTTGACTCATACGGTGTGGGAAGCTCGACAGCTTGCTTTAATTGCTCGGAAGAAAAAAGTTTGTACGCAAATGGGAAATCAAGGTACCGCTTCGGATGGGATTCGGGAGGGTGCTGAATATATCCAGGCTGGAGGGATTGGCAGAGTAAAGGAAATCCATGCCTGGACGAACCGTCCCGTATGGCCGCAGGCTCCACAGATTATCGCACGTCCCACTGACAAGATGGATGTGCCTTCCCATTTGGATTGGGATTCTTTTATCGGACCGGCCCCGATGAGACCTTATCATTCCTGTTATACGCCTTTCAAATGGCGTGGTTGGTTGGATTACGGGACGGGTGCTTTGGGCGACATGGCTTGTCATACGACAAACTTAGCATTTATGGGCTGTGGCCTTACCCAACCAACCAAAATTGAATCGGTGAATACGGGTCCCATTAACGATGAAACTTTTCCCTCTTGGGCAACGGTGCATATGGATTTCCCTAGGACAGAAATGCGAGGAGCCATCAAATTTCATTGGTACGAAGGTAAAATTGGAAATAATGGAAAAGATAATAAGGGAATTAAAAATTTACCGCCGATGGATTATTTTCATGGGGAAACCCCTAAAAACAGTGGCCTTTTGTTAATTGGAACGGATGGAACGGTTTATTCCCCCAACGATTATGGTTCCGATTGGAAGGTTTTTAAAGATGGAAAGTGGTATAAAAAGGATGAGGTAGAAAAACCAACACCAACTTTACCCAGAAATGGACAAGGTGATAACGGAATGAAAGAAGAGCTCGTCAAGGCGATTCGGGAAAATAATTCTAAAATTGCAATGTCCAACTTTGATTATGCTGGAAATATGACTGAGTCCATTCTTCTCGGAAATGTTGCGATGCAGGCGGGTGGGAGATTCACCTGGGATGCGGAGAATTTGAAGACGGACCGTGCCGACACCGATCAATTGATAAGCAAAGTATATCGTTCCGGTTGGGAAGTAGATCCTGCATAAAAAGAAACAGCCCCTTGGATCTTGCATTAGGCATTCTTTTCCCTATCAGGAAGGAAAGTTTCCTCAAAATTTAGTTTTATAATGGCTTTGGCATTGAACCTTTTTTTGAGAAAGGGCAATTTCCTTCGACTCTTATGAAGTATCCCTATTTTTGTGTTAATGCTTTTTCAAAGAATTCGTACTCTGGTAACCCTGCTGGAGTGTGTATTTTGCAGGAGTGGTTGTCGACTGATGAGTTACAGAAAATGGCAACTCAAGTTCATCAGCCCGAAACCGCATTTTTATTTCCATCTCCAAACGGGGCTTGGTCTATTCGATGGTTTTCACCGCTCGTAGAGATTGATCTTTGTGGACATGCCGCCTTAGCTGCCGCTCATGTACTATACCAAGAGGGATTCGCAAGTGATAAGGACTCTATCACTTTCTCTAGTTCTGCAGGAAATTTAAAGGTACAAAAAAGAGGAAAACAATCTGTTGCCCTGGAAATGCCTACTCTTTCCTATCGAAAATCCTCGATTTCACCCCTACTAGTAGAAGGTTTGGGTTCTTATCCTGATCAGGTTTATGTAGGAATGGACTGCCTGTGCGTTTTCTCGGAGGAGGAGAGGATTGAGGCCTTAAATCCAGACTTCCGGATTCTTTCAGGGATCAGGAATTGTCGTGGAATTATTGTAACTGCTCAAACTGAAAATGCTGGATATGATTTCATCTCCAGGTTTTTTGGTCCTCGTGTGGGTATAGATGAGGATCAAGTTACGGGATCCTCTCATTGTATGCTGGCTCCCTATTGGGCCAGCAAACTAAAAAAGAATAGTTTGACCGGTTGGCAAGCATCCTCGCGGGGCGGAGAAGTACATTGTGAGCTCAAGGGGGACCGAGTCGTTCTAACCGGAAAGTCCGAAACCTTTCTTCGGGGAGAAGTAGAGTTTTGAAGTTTTTTCATCCCCGAATTTCCATTGGTTTGCTGGTTATCCAAGTCATAGTGATACTTTCCATTTTTCAAACTGGATGCGTTTGAAAGATTGATCCTAAAAAAGCAGTTGAAGAAGTACATAAACTGCTGGAGGATTTTCCAGGTTTTGACTGGGAACCAAGTGAACGATCACGATTGGTTTTTCTAGAAAAGGATACCCTCCCGGTTCCTCCTATGGATGATAACATCTCTCGGGAAATTACCCTTAGGATCCAAAAGGATGATGCCTATGAGGATGGAAATGAATCAAGCATTCTGGAAAACCGGCAGTGGAGGAAATCCTTACCATTCAATGCCAGTGGTTCGGTTCTCCTTGATCTGGAAACATCAATGGAATTGGCCCTGCTCCATTCGAGAAAATTTCAGCAACAGAAGGAGGCTTTATACCTGTCGGCTCTGGATGTGACTTATGAAAGGTTTCAGCTTGGGCTGGTTCCATTTGCTGGAGTTTCGGGGCAAGTCAGTCAGGGAATTGATGAGGATACAACTGATTTTCAATCGAGAGCAAAAGCCGGCTTTCGTGGTATTGCAGGAAGAGGAACCACTTGGGTAGCTTCCCTTGCAAATCGCCTGAGTATCGAACTAAGTGGGGGAGATGTTGAGGTTGGCGGATCTCTGGCTAACCTTACTATAACCCAGCCTTTACTTCGTGGAGCAAGACAAAGGGATGTGATTTTTCAGTTCCTTGTGGAAACCGTAGTGCTGACTGGAATGGGTGGATTGGCTGGGATTATAGTGGGTCTTCTTTGTGAGCTTGCCAATCGTAATATACTTGAATTTATGGAAAAGCTCGCACCCACTCTTTACCAATCATTGTCGCCTTCGATGCAGGATATGACTCCGGTGATGGTTCCCTAGGCTTTACCGCTTGTTTTCTGCGTAGCGGTGCTTACTGGTATAGTATTTGGGCTTTATCCAGCACGAAAAGCTGCCCAGATGGATCCAGTCGAAGCATTAAGACATGCCGCTTAATTTTATCCAATGTGAAAAACCATGGGCTTCGTCTAGTCACCCAAAGAGGTGCGATCCCTCCTTTGCTTTAGAACGGGTCGAAGGAACCTTTTGTAGCTCTCTTCTCCAATTGAGGTAAAACGGGCGTCGGTTGTTGCAGGCCAAGGTCCTCCATGATGGGTTGCTCTGCTAGGAACTACACCAGGAGGAAATCCATTGTGGAGTAAACGGCCCACTTTCCCACCTAAAACAGGAAAGAGTTGAGAGGCAAGTTCATGATCGCTTGCATCGGAGTGAATCGATGCGGTTAGGCTACCCTCGAGAGAATTTGCGATAGTAAGTAATTCATCTTCGTCTTTTACGATAACCAAAATGGAGCTGGGACCAAATGCTTCAGCACGAAGCTCGGGGTTCTCCAGAAAGTCAGATCCTTTCATTTTAAAGATCTGAATGATTCCTGGATTTGGAACCTTGATTTTACCAAGATCAGAACTGGATAGTAGCTGCAATTTATTTCTGAGATTCCTACAGGTTTCGATATAGTTCTGTTGAATTTCTTCACTCAGCATGGGTAATACTCTTTCTTGTAAAGTCGCCCTTTCCAAGCCCCTGATGAATTCTCCGCTCATCGATGTTTCAAGCACAAACATAGCTCCGGGTTTTGTACACATTTGCCCGGCAAATAAGTTTACGGCTCGTAAGAAGTCACCTGCCAGTTTTGGAGTATTTGCTTTTAAAATTCCGGGTAGAATAAAGAGTGGATTCAGGCTGCCCATTTCTCCATAAAATGGAATCGGTTTCTTTCTTTTCTGGCACCCTTGCTGCAAGGCTTTACCCCCGGTTAAAGATCCCGTAAAGGCCACTGACTTGGTGTGCTTGTGTCTGACCAATGTTTGTGCAACTGCATTCTTTTTTCCATGAAGTAAGCAAAAGCAATGCTTAGGCGAATGAGTTTTTTCAATAGCTTGTGCAACTGCATCTGCCAAGATCTGACAGGTTTTGGGGTGCCCGGGGTGGGACTTTACTACCACTGGGCAGCCTACCATTAATGCGGATATTGTATCGGTGCCGACCACTGAAATAGCGAAGGGGAAATTGCATGCCCCAATAACCACCACTGGTCCAACCGGAAGCATTTCAATTTCGTAGGCAATATCCTTGGTCTTTACTTTGTCTTTCAAATTTCCCCAAACATTTTGTTCGCACAACTTTGCGAATCTTTCAATTTCGGAAATGGTACGGTTGAATTCCATCGTAAGCCGTACTTCACCAAGGGAAGTTTCCTGATTAGCAGTAGAGATAATGGTATCCTTGTGCTTGGATAATTCTTTTCGGATTTCGAAAAGAAGCTGGGCCCGTTTACTACTTGGTAAACTACGGAAGCGAGGAAAGCTTTCCATCGCATGGTTCATGGCCTGATTTATTTGTTCAGGCGATGCGTCAGGGTAGGACACGGATTCAACCAGCAAAACTCACAAATACATGCTGTCGTAGATGTCAGCAATTTTGCGTATCGCCAAGGCATAAGCAGCAGTCCTTCGATCGTTGATCTTTGGGTTTTCGACTTCTTGTGCTTTGATTTCGTTGTATGCTTCTCTCATTGTATCTTCTAAACCAGAACGCACTAAATTGATTTCACTCGGACCTTCGAGAAGTTTTTCCTTTGCATTTGTATCCAATGTTTTTCCAATGGCGCCTTCAATTAACTCAATGACCCTTTCACTCTGGGCTTCTGCAAACCTTCGATCCATTCGGCCAAACTGAACATGGGATAAGTTTTTCAACCATTCAAAATAGGAAACCGTAACCCCA
>DEYT01000159.1 GCA_002364975.1 Opitutia bacterium UBA3151
TAGTTTGTTTGCTATGAATAATACAACCAGCCAAGAAAATTCAAGCATTGGAAAGCTTTTATACGAAAGACTTTTCAAAAATAAGGAAGGGCTGATTGCTTTTGTGATTCTAGCCGTGGTTATACTGATCATACTTCCCTCCTCGCTGAGTGCATTCCGGCTTAATCTTGCTGGAAAATATCTCTGCTATGCCTTTGCTGCTGTGGGACTCGTCATGTGTTGGGGAAATGCTGGAATTTTATGCCTTGGGCAAGGATTATTCTTTGGGGCAGGAGGTTATTGCATGGCTATGTTTCTCAAGCTTGAGGCTTCTGATCCTGAGAGTACAGCGATTCAAAGCACTCCCGGAATTCCTGATTTCATGGATTGGAATCAGGTAACAGAAATACCATGGTTTTGGCATCCTTTTAAAAGCCTTCCCCTTACGATCGCACTGATCATTGTCTTACCTGCTGTTCTGGCTTTCATCCTCAGCGTTTTTTATTTTAAGGGAAGAGTAAGTGGGGTAGTATTCGCAATTTTGACCCAATCGATGGTGGCCTGTCTATGGTACTTCATTGTGGGAAACCAAGGATATTTCGGAGGAATAAACGGAATCACGGATCTGAAAACCCTTTTGGGTTGGGATATTAGGACTGAATCGGCTCATTACATACTTTATTACCTATGCTCAATCTTGCTGCTTATCTGCATTCTAGCTAGCCGATATATTTTGTCGACCCGCTTGGGTCGGGTTTTAATCGCACAGCGAGATAAGGAAATGCGGGTACGGTTTTCAGGCTATAATATTACTTCCTTTAGGATTTTCATATTTTGCTTCGCCGCAGTTATAAGTGCAATTGGAGGTGCGATGTTCACCTTACAAGTCGGATTTATGTCTCCTAACTTGATAGGGGTAGTTCCTTCCATTGATATGGTCATCTTTACTGCCGTTGGGGGCCGGGAAAGCCTTTTTGGTGCAGTATATGGAGCTCTCGCAGTCAACGCCGCCAAAACTGCATTCTCGGAAGCTTATGCTGCACAATGGTTATTTTTCTACGGTGCAACTTTCATTGTTATTGTTCTATACTTACCTAAGGGACTTGCTGGGATCTATCAGGATCACATCAAAAAACTTGTTTATAAATTTGCTCAGCGCACGAAGAGCGATGAAATTCCTGATTTACCTGTAGAGAAGGAGGAAAGCAGTGCCAAGTAATACGGATTATTTGCTGGCAATCGAGGATTTGACTGTCAGTTTTGACGGTTTTAAAGCTGTTGATGAGCTTACGCTTTACATCGATAAAGGTGAATTGCGCGTGATTATTGGTCCAAATGGAGCAGGTAAGACCACGGTGCTAGATTTAATTAGTGGAAAAACGCGGTCTTCCTCCGGAAGTATTCGATATAACAACAAAGAGCTTACGAAAATGCGGGAACATGAAATCGTGCGAGCGGGAATTGGACGAAAATTTCAAACTCCTTCCATTTATGAAAAGTTATCCGTCTATGAAAACTTAGAAATTTCTTATCCGTGGGGGCGCACGGTTTTTGGTTCCCTTAAATTCTCGCGAACTAAGGAGGTTATCGATCGCATAAATGAAGTGGCGGAACAAATCTTTTTGGTGGACATGCTGGAAACGGAAGCAGAACTACTCAGCCATGGACAAAAGCAGTGGCTGGAAATTGGAATGTTATTAGTTCAAAACCCCGAACTTATCATGCTAGATGAACCCGTTGCTGGAATGACTGCGAAGGAACGTGAAGCTACCGCTGCCCTGCTCGAAAAAATAGCCAAAGAAAGATCTATCATAATTATTGAGCACGATATGGACTTCGTTGCCAAAATAGCAGATCAAGTCACGGTTTTGCACCTTGGTAAAATCCTCAAGGAAGGATCCATGGACGAGGTACGCAGTGATCCCGTTGTACAGGAAGTTTACCTTGGCCACTAAGATGTAAATTCGAAAGGAAATCTAAATGTTTTTTATTAATCGTTTAAATGTTAGCTACGGTGAAAGTAAAGTAATCACTGACTTGAATCTTGAACTGCAAAAAGGAGAAATTTTAGCCGTAATGGGCAGGAATGGTATGGGTAAGACAACCCTGTTCAAGTCACTCATTGGCATTCTAGATTGTGGTTCCAGTTCCAGTATTAAAATTAACGAAACCGAGCTTGCTTCCGAACCGAGTTACATGCGCGTGAGAAATGGTTTGGCTTATGTTCCACAAGGAAGAATGATTTTTCCAAATTTGTCAGTTACTGATAATATACGCACCGGATTGGACTCCTCAAATGAAAAAAATGTCCCGGATTATGTCTATGAGCTTTTCCCTGTGCTCAAAGAGATGGGAAAACGTAAGGGAGGCAATCTTTCGGGTGGACAGCAACAGCAACTTGCGATTGCACGAGCCCTGGTTACCAAACCAAAAGTTCTTCTTTTAGACGAACCAACCGAAGGTATTCAACCATCGATTATTAAAGAGATGGCTGAAAAGCTTAAGACTATTCGCGATATGCATGATGTATCGATCATTGTTGCCGAACAGGTTCTATCCTTTGCCCTTACTGCTTGTGATCGTTTCCTTGTAATGGAGGGAGGTGCTATTGTGCATTCAAGTGATCGATCCGAAGTGGATGCTGAAAAAATCAAAAAGTTTCTTTCAGTTTAATTACGATACTTTTCCAAATTTACTACTACTACAAACTACAATAAATAAATTATGAAAACATTAATTAAAGTAAATCTCGATGCAAGTCCTGAAGAGCATGATGTATTACACAACCGCTGGCATCCTGATATTCCCATGGTGGCTACAGTTGAACCCGGCGATGAATTTCGAGTTGAGTGCATTGATTGGACAGGTGGACAAATCAACAATGATGACGATGCCACCGACATAAAGGTAGTCGACCTAACCAAGGTCCACTACCTGAGTGGGCCGATTGGTGTAAAAGGAGCTGAACCCGGAGATTTGCTTGTGGTTGACATTCTTGATGTTGGAGTTTTGGAAGAATCTGAGTGGGGCTTCACTGGGCTATTTGCAAAAGAAAATGGGGGTGGATTCCTCACCGAACATTATCCAGAAGCTCGAAAAGCTTGCTGGGATTTTCATGGGGTTAAGACATCTTCGAGACATATTCCAAACGTTGAGTTTGCTGGTATCATGCACCCAGGTCTCATTGGATGCTTACCATCCCAAGAACTCCTTGATGAATGGAATAAAAGGGAAACTAAGTTATTTGAAACAAATCCTGATCGTACGCCTCCCCTTTGTGCACTACCCTATGCCGATACTGCCCACATGGGTCGTATGAGCCCCGAAGAAGGTGCCGAGGCAGCCAAGGAAGCTGCTCGCACAGTTCCTCCGCGTGAGCATGGTGGAAATTGTGATATCAAAGACTTGACTCGAGGCTCGAAAGTTTATTTCCCAGTCTATGTCGATGGAGGGGGACTTTCTATGGGTGACATTCATTTCTCACAGGGAGACGGTGAGATTACTTTTTGTGGGGCAATCGAAATGGCTGGCTACCTTGATATCCGAGTAAGCCTGATCAAACAAGGGGTTCAGAAGTATGGAGTTATCAACCCTATCTTCGAACCCAGTCCCATTAAGCCAGAATACAAGGAGCATTTGATTTTTGAAGGGATCTCCGTCGATGAAACCACTGGCGAGCAGTATTACTTAGACGCTCATGTTTCGTATCGTAGAGCCTGTTTAAATGCTATTGAATACATGAAGAAGTTTGGCTACACAGGAGAGCAAGCCTATGCCATACTCGGTACCGCTCCTGTGCAAGGTCATATCAGCGGAATCGTGGACATACCGAATGCATGTGCCACCCTTCATTTACCCACTGAGATTTTTGATTTTGACATCAAGCCAAATGCTGAAGGACCAAAACATTCCGTTACTTCGGATGTTGATCTTGCAAAAGCTGATTGATCTTAAGATTCCGTTCGACAAGAGATGTGTAGGTTTTTCGTATGCATTTCTTTTCTTAGATTTTTACAACCAAACTAATTAAATCATGCAAATTTTTGAATATAATTGTGAAGAACATGGTGTCTTCGAGCTAATGCGTCCTTCCGGATTAAGAAGACACCCTGGTCCCTGCCCAGATTGTGGAAAATTAAGTCAGCGTGTCTTTAATACGATGCCCAACTTGCGACAAATAGATTCTACAAAAAAGAATAATATAGAGCGAAATATTAAAAGTCAGTTCGAACCCCATGTTTGTGGTCCGAATTGTGAACATGAGGCACCAAGCCTTATTTCGCCCATTTCCAAACAAAAGACTAAAGTTCAATCTTACAATGGTCCCCGATCATGGGTTATTGAACACTCTATTTAATTTGTTGCCTTGTCAGTTGGATTTTCCAATGTTCTAATCATCAAGGTCTATCAATCAGGAATTCATTTATTTAAA
>DEYT01000065.1:0-19900 GCA_002364975.1 Opitutia bacterium UBA3151
GATCCAATTCGTGAAGAAATTGTCACGGCGTCCATTACCTTCATTGGTTCAGAGGGTAATTTAACATCTCCTGGACCAACAAGTTGCCGGATGATAAAGTACGAATCTCCCCTTGTTGATGATGGTATTATTCGACAGCTCGAAGTCGGTTTGCCAGATGACTTCTCGGTTTGCACCCTACCTATTTTGTTTAGCCCCAATCCTGAAATCCAAGATGGGAGTGATCTCCGAGATGCATTATCGGCTCTTTTTGAAAATGCTGACCGAATGATTGAGAAGGGTACTAATATCATAATTTTGTCTGATAAGGGGCTAAATGCTGAATATGCTGCCATTCCCGCTTTGCTAGCTAGCTCCGGCTTGCATCACCATCTCATCAAAAAGGGTACCCGAACGAAGGTTTCGATTGTACTAGAAACCGGTGAGCCCCGTGAAGTTCAACACTTCGCACTATTACTTGGTTACGGAGCGGACATGATCAACCCTTATTTAGCTCTTGAATCGGTTAGGCACATGATACACAGCGGCGATCTGGACATGGATCCAATTACTGCTTGCCAAAAGTTTCTTAAAGCAAACCTCAACGGAGTAATAAAGACTATGTCCAAAATGGGCATTTCCACAATCGCATCCTATAGGGGTGCACAGATTTTTGAAGCAATAGGATTGAATCAATCACTCATTGATCAGTATTTTTGTAACACTTCTTCACGAGTTGAGGGAGTTGGAATCGATACATTATCAACTGAAGCTTTTCAACGTCACCGATTTGCCTTTGCACCACGGCCTGACGAGCGTTCATCACCACTGGATCCAGGTGGCTTATACCAATGGCGTGCAAATGGTGAAAAACATCTTTTCAATCCCACTACTATTCATAAACTCCAGAAGTCTACCCGTTTAGGAAGTTTTGAAGTATTCAAGGAATATTCCGATGGGGTGAATGATCAATCCAGAGATCTCTACACCCTTCGAGGTTTAATGGAATTTAAGTATGATGATTCTAACTCCATTCCTCTGGAGGAAGTTGAAGATGCTTCTGAAATTGTGAAACGTTTTAAAACGGGGGCCATGTCCTACGGTTCCATATCTAAAGAAGCACACGAAAGCCTTGCAATCGCAATGAATCGACTTGGCGGAAAATCCAATACTGGTGAGGGTGGTGAGGAACTAGATCGCTTTACGCCAGATTCAAATGGAGATTCTCGTAGGTCTGCCATCAAGCAAGTTGCGAGTGGTAGGTTCGGAGTCACCAGTTTCTATTTAGTAAACTCGGATGAAATACAGATCAAGATCGTGCAGGGAGCTAAGCCAGGTGAAGGGGGTGAACTACCTGGGCACAAAGTACTCCCACCTATTGCAAAAACCCGTGGGACTACCCCAGGTGTTGGTTTAATATCACCTCCACCTCATCACGATATCTATTCGATCGAAGATCTCGCTGAACTCATTCATGACTTAAAAAATTCTAATGTTCATGCTCGGGTTAATGTGAAATTGGTTTCCGAAGTGGGTGTGGGAACGATTGCTGCTGGGGTTGCAAAAGCAAAAGCAGACGTAATTTTAGTATCTGGTTATGATGGTGGTACTGGAGCATCTCCTCGATCCTCAATCCAGCATGCTGGAGCACCTTGGGAGTTAGGTTTGGCAGAAACTAACCAAACTCTCCTTCTAAATGATTTACGTAGCCGAGTAGTGCTTGAAACAGATGGGCAGTTGAAAACTGGTCGTGATGTTGCCATAGCGTGTTTACTCGGTGCTGAAGAGTTCGGTTTTGCCACCGCTCCCCTCGTGACTCTGGGTTGTCTCATGATGCGAGTTTGTCATAAGAATACTTGCCCAGTTGGTATAGCAACTCAAGATCCAAGACTTCGCGAGAAATTTGCGGGAGGTGCAGATGCGGTGGTCAACTTCATGAATTTTGTTGCTGAAGAAATGCGTCATACTATGGCCAAATTAGGATTTAGAACGATCAACGAAATGGTTGGAAGAGTTGACAAATTAGAACTCAGAACTGCAATCGATCATTGGAAAGCAAAAGGTTTGGATTATTCCAATATTCTTTACCAACCAGATGTTGGTCCTGATGTGGGAACTTTTTGCCAGATGAAACAGGATCACCTCCTTGATCAATCACTTGATGTTAAAAGTATTCTAGAAGGTGCAAAACCTGCGATAGACAAGAAAAAACCGGTAGTTTTGAACCTTCCAGTTGTTAACACCGATAGAGTTGTAGGTACAATTACAGGTGCTGAGATTTCTCGCGTTCATGGCAGACTCGGTTTACCAGAAGACACGGTTCGTATTAACCTTCATGGTTCTGCTGGTCAAAGTCTCGGAGCATTTTGTCCGCAAGGTATGACATTTTTCGTTGATGGTGATACCAATGATTATTGTGGCAAAGGTTTATCTGGTGCAAAGATCATAGTGCGTCCCCCTAAAGATTCTCCCTTTGTCGCTCATGAAAACATTATTACTGGAAATGTTTGTTTTTATGGTGCCACTTCTGGAAAAGCTTACATTGCAGGAGTTGCTGGTGAGCGTTTTTGTGTTCGTAATTCTGGGGTTCAGGCTGTAGTTGAAGGTCTGGGTGATCATGGGTGCGAATACATGACAGGTGGCCTTGTTTTGTGTCTTGGGAGGACCGGGCGGAACTTTGGAGCTGGAATGTCAGGCGGAGTTGCATATATCCTAGATGAATTCGGTGATTTTGTCTCCAAAAAGCTTAATAAAGAGATGGTGAAAGTATATCCATTGGTTGAGTGTGACGATGAAGACATAAGCCATGTAAGAAGTTTGATTACTGAGCACGAAGAATTAACTGGTTCCAAGAGAGCTGAAAATATTCTACTGAACTGGGATCTTTTTGTAAAAAAATTCATAAAAATTCTTCCACAAGATTACGAAAGAGTCCTTTTGGCTCTGAAGAGAGCAGAGGAAAGAGGGCTACAAGGGGATGAAGCTGTTCAGGCAGCCTTTGAAGAAAATGTTGCTGCCGGTAATTAAATCATAAATTTTAAGCTATGGGAAAACCAACAGGATTTTTAGAGCATCAAAGACGACCAATTCCAGACCGTCATCCGCTCGAGCGCATTAAAGATTGGGGGGAGATTCACGAGGATTTCCAGGAATCAAAACTAAGAGAGCAAGGCTCACGGTGTATGGATTGTGGAACCCCTTATTGCCACACCGGCATGACCCTTAGCAATATGGCAAGTGGTTGTCCCATCAATAACTTGATTCCAGAATGGAATGATTTAGTTTACAGCGGAAAATGGAAGGACGCACTTGAGCGCTTACACAAGACTAATAACTTCCCAGAGTTTACTGGTAGGGTTTGTCCTGCTCCTTGCGAAGGTTCATGCGTTTTAGGAGTAATTGAACCTCCGGTTACAATTAAAAGCATTGAATGTGCGATAATCGACAAAGGATTTCAGGAAGGTTGGGTGACTCCCTCTCCCCCGCTCAAGAGATCCAATAAAAAGGTGGCTGTTGTCGGTTCGGGCCCTGCTGGTTTAGCAGCTGCAGATCAATTAAATAAAGCCGGGCACTCTGTTACTGTGTATGAACGTGCCGATCGCATAGGTGGACTTTTGATGTATGGAATTCCCAATATGAAATTGGATAAGAAGTACATTCATAGAAGAGTCGACCTTCTTCAGGAAGAAGGGATCGAGTTTATCGTGTCTACTGAGATTGGTAAGGACTTACCTGCTAAGAAACTTGTTGAGGACTTTGATGCAGTAGTGCTCTGTTGTGGTGCGACTAAACCCCGTGATTTACCAGTTGAGGGCAGAGAGTTAAATGGGGTCCACTTTGCCATGGAATTTTTGACCATTAACACACAAGGACTCCTTGAGTTGAAAGATGTAACCAGTTTTGAGACTGCGGCAAAGAACAAGGATGTAGTGGTGATTGGTGGTGGAGATACTGGGACTGATTGCGTGGGAACATCCGTTCGCCATGGTTGTAATACAGTTACTCAGTTGGAGATAATGCCGAGACCCCCTGATGAAAGAGCTCCCGATAATCCTTGGCCTGAATGGCCTAAAGTTTACAAAATGGACTATGGGCAAGAAGAGGCAAAAGAAGTATTTGGTAGTGATCCCCGAAACTACCTAACAGCAACCAAAAAGTTTATTGGAGATGATGCAGGAAATTTACGTGCTATTCAAATTCATGATATTGAGTGGAAACAAGAAAATGGAAGATTCTCTCCCATTGAAGTTTCTGGTTCAGTCAGAGAAATTCCTGCTCAAGTCGCTTTTCTGGCAATGGGATTTCTTGGTCCAGAGGATTTAATCGCGGAAGAACTTGGTTTGGAGAGGGATACCCGTTCAAATGTGCAAGCTGAATATGGTAAATTTTCCACCAATATGCCTGGGGTCTTCGCTGCTGGTGATATGAGAAGGGGACAGTCCTTGGTTGTTTGGGCAATCAACGAAGGTCGAGCGGTTGCTCGTGAGTGTGATGAGTTTCTAATGGGTGAAACTTCCCTTCCTTAAATTCTCCACATGCGTGTTGTCTGTTTGGATCTCGAAGGAGTTCTCGTTCCCGAGATTTGGATTGCTTTTGCTGAAAAAACTGGAGTAAGCGAGTTGACTCGAACTACACGGGACGAACCCAATTATGAAGTCTTAATGCGCTACCGCATTGATATACTTAACAATTACGGCTTTACCCTTAGCCAAATACAAGATGTAATCGAGTCTCTGGATCCTTTGCCTGGAGCCATAGAATTTCTAGACCAATTACTTCCGGATCATGAACTAATCATTCTTTCTGATACTTTCCTTGAATTTGCTGGACCATTGATGCGAAAGCTGAAATTTCCTACATTATTTTGTCATGAGTTGAAAACGGTTGATGATGTTATTGTGGACATTCAATTGAGACTTCCAGATCACAAACGCAAAAGCGTGCAATATCTCCAGAAATTAAATTTCGAAGTAGTTGCGTCAGGAGATAGTTATAATGATTTAGGTATGTTAAAGACTGCGGATTACTGTGCTCTATTTAATCCACCCACTCCTTTGACCCTTGAATATCCAGATATGAAGGTGGTAAATGACTATTCCAAACTCTTGAACTTCATTAATAATCCAGTCTCATGATTGCTATCATTTCAGGCACAAACCGTGAAGGTAGTTTATCTTCCGTATTTTCTCATGCCATAGAAAATATTTATCAAAAAATGGGGGTTGAATGTAAAGTACTTGAGCTCTCTTTGCTTCCTGTGGAAACCTTTTCACCTTCAGCGTATTCTAGTAAACCCGATAAAGTTTTAGAATTCACCGAAGTCATACTTAGTGCTACGGGGTTGGTTATAGTTGTTCCGGAATACAACGGTAGCATGCCAGGTGCGTTGAAACTGTTTATTGATTTATTGCCGTATCCTGACAGTTTTGAAAATCGTCCGGTTTGCTATGTTGGTATTGCTTCTGGACAGTTTGGAGCATTAAGACCTGTTGAACATTTGCAGCAAGTATTTGGTTACCGAAATGCATATAATTTTCCTAGACGCGTGTTTGTTCCTTCGGTGCACGAAGTTGCTTCACAAGAAAACGGGCTGATGGATTCAGAACTTGAAGCTAGACTCTCCGGACAGGCAAATCAATTCCTTAAATACTGTAGGTCGTTGGATAAATAAAACTAAGTCTTCAAGCTAGAATTGGACTCAGGATTCGTCCATGTACATCCGTGAGTCTCAGGTCTCGGCCTCCGTGCCTGTATGTAAGATTTTCATGGTTTAATCCAAGTAAATGGAGCACTGTTGCCCAAAGATCATAAAAATCACATTTATTTTCATTTACATGATATCCGAATTCATCCGTTGATCCATAAACAGTCCCACCTTTAATACCTCCTCCAGCCATCCAAATAGAGAATCCATAAGGGTTATGATCTCTTCCATCAGATCCTTGTGAGAATGGAGTACGTCCGAATTCACCTGCCCATATAACTAAAGTTTCTTCCAGCAATCCTCGGACTTTTAAATCCTGAAGTAGGCCAGCTATTGGTTGATCCACTTGGTGAGCCATGGCCGAATGTCCTTTTTCTAAAACACCATGCTGGTCCCAGGGGTTCGCTGCTCCTCCTGCACCAAGTTTTTCAGTCAAACAGCTTAATTCAACAAACCGAACCCCCCTTTCTACTAACCTTCTTGCGAGTAGGCACTGTTTTGCATAACTTGCTTTTTGAATATCTGAAGAATCTAAGCCATAAAGCTTTTTGGTAGCATCTGTTTCTCCTTGGATCTCACACAACTCGGGAACTGCAGCCTGCATTTTATATGCAACTTCATGATTTTGAATGGCCGCCTCAACTTGTTGATTATAACCAACCTCTTGTAAAAAACGTTGGTCGAATGATTTGTGAAAATCTAATCTTTTACGCTGTGAGAGAATTGATTCTCTTGGGGATATATTAATAATTGGTTCATTTTTATCGACTTGGAGGATTGATCCTTGGTTATTTGCGGGTAGATAACCGCTTCCATATAATCCAACTCCTCCATGGGGCGGAACCGATCCCCCACTATGTAAGACAACAAAGCCTGGCAAATTTTGATTGAGGTTACCCAGCCCATAATTTATCCAAGCACCAGCCGTAGGGTGTCCCATGAATGGAAAACCAGTATGGATTGCATAATTTCCCTGAGCATGTTCGTTTACCTTGCTAGTCATTGATCGAATTACGGCAATTTCATCGATCATTTCTGCGGTTCGAGGAAATATTGAGCTAACCGGAATACCGCTTTGACCATACCTTTTAAATTTGAAAGGTGATGGGAAAACATTTCCGTTATTATTGAATTGAGTACGCTCAACTTTAACGGGCATGGGTTGGCCCCCAAACTTTTGTAGGGTTGGTTTTGGATCAAATGTGTCGATGTGCGAAACTCCACCTGACATGTAGCAGAAAATTACGCTTTTAGCCTTGGGCGTGAAGTGCGGTTTTGCAGCAAGTTGATTTTGCCCGAGTAGGCCCTGAAGGGCAAGCATGCCAAAGCCACTTGAGCAAGTGGTTAGCATTTTACGGCGACTTAGAAGGCTATGCATTAGTAGTTTATTTTAAATAAATGAATTCTTTCATATTAAAAAGTGCGAGTGCTAAATTTTGAAAGTTTGGTTTATCTGGAAATACGTTAGCCTCAAGCTCTCCGAGCCTTTTTTCTGTAGATTTTATTTGCATGGTTAGTTTTGTATACAGATTTCTTTGATCATCAGGCAGAGAGTTCACTACTTCCTCCAAACTTACATATGAATCTGGATGAAAGATTACATTGATTTCACTTTGAGAAAGGGCTCGGTCATAAACCGAAGCTTTACTGATACTTCCTTCTAACATGCGTTGCGGACTTGCTGGAAGATGCCTCAAGCCAAAAGTAAGTAAAGATTTATTTTTCTGATACTTGTAAAGATTTACAGAGTATGGTTTTCCATATCTTTGCCCATTCCGATATCCAGTAATTTTTCCATTTTTTGAATAGGTAATGGCAAAATGAATTAGCTGCCTATCTGCAAGATTTTCTAGGGGTGCGAAGGCAAAAGGCTCAGTCCTAGAAAAACCATTACTACCTGACAACCATTTTCTAGGGTTTTTTTCGGCAAAGACAATCGAGTCAAAAATACTACCACTTGAGTTTTGAAGTGTAATTACTCCCCCAGCTTGTTGACTGAGATTATCTAGTTGTACCCAAGCAGAAAGTGTTTTTTCAGTGATTTCTATCGGTAGATTATCGGTTACTGCATAGCCTCCCTTGCGAAGAATTAATCTCCCATTTTCGATTTTAGCACCATTTTTGAGTTTGGCTTGTAGACCTATTATTTGATCTTTTAATCCACTTGCAAAATTCCATTGAAGAACCGGATCAATAAGATACTTCTTTTTTGTGCCATCCAAAGATTTTTTGTTTTTGATTAAATTCTCACGAACAGGTTCAATAAGTTCAGAAATTTCTTGGCTCAGTTTAAGTTTCTTCCCTCGCAATCCAAGTAATATATTTTTTTCTTTCCCGCTTTCCTGATCCGAAAGTATTAAATAATCCATTGATTGTTTGATCTCCTCTTGAGTCGGATTTCGACCTAGGGAGTGTCTAAACATCATAGTTATTCTGTCTTTCAGGTCCCCATTCCTGTGTAAGTTTGCAAATTCTCTTGCTGCTCTGATCACCATAGGGTCATTCATAAGCGTAAGTGATTGAGCAGGAACATTTGTAACATCACGCTTACCTTTGGTTGAAGCGGGTACAGGGGCATCAAAAACGGAGAGGAACGGATCGAGATTATTACGTTTGATTAGTCTGTAGACTGACCTTCTAACACTATTAGACGGCTCGGACTCACCTTCAGCAACCCTATCTAATTTAATTCTGCCCGAAACTAGAAGCATGGAATCATGAATTGCTTCAGCCTCCAGCCTACGAAGATTCGCATGAGAAAGTAGTAAGTTTTTTGGATCGCTCTGTTGTGCTTCAGCTGAAGGTTTTGAGGATGCTCGGAAAGCTTTAGTTGTAACAAGAAACTTGACCATGCTTTTAATAGACCATCCATCTTTCCGAAATTTGGTGGCTAGGAAATCTAAGAGTTCTGGATGTGAGGGCTTTTCCCCCAATCTTCCAAAGTTGTCAGGAGTTCGGACAATTCCGTTGCCAAATAAATGGTGCCAAATCCGATTTACGATTACTCTGGATGTGAACGGGTTGTCTTTCCGCAACAGATCGTTTGCGAACTCCAGTCTGCCAATGGAATCTTTAGGGTAGGGGGTAGGGTCAATTGCTTCTAAAAATCTCCTCGGAACTTTATGTGCGGGCTTCTTGTGGTCTCCTCTATCGAATAAAGCTTGCTCAAAAGGTTCTCCGTCTAACAATCCTGGGGCTAGTCGTGGTGCTTTGATCAAGGATTCAATTTCACGATATTTCAAAACGAGATTTTTACAGGTTGGCATTTCTTTTTGGGAATTGGGTAGTATGCCTTCCTTTATCAATGAATTAATAATTCTGGATTGGGCATCTGTTATGGAATTATCCTCCCAAGCTTTGATTGCATCCTTAATAACTTGGACATAGAGAACGGTTAAATCCCTTGAGTTTGTAACCGATAAAAAAGTAGAAAATAATGGAGAAAGAATTTCTGAGATTTCATCTTTTGGGGCAGGTTCGTCGTGAGTGGCGTGAAAAGCCTCAGTTATACCAAACCATGAGCGTTCAGCATTTCCTGCTTCTACTGGATGGTCACCATTAGTGGTTAATTCGAGGTATCCAGTTTCCCCGTCCCAGTAGTCCGTCTTAAAACGGATCCATTTCTCTAGCTTTGGTTCGGGGGAGGATTTTGGGTATACGGTTCCTTTCCTGGGATAATTCCATACGGAGTATCGAACGGATGCCCCCTTGTCTCCAATAACTCGAAGCCAAAGGTTGCCTTTTTCAAATTTAAACCGTGGAGAAGAAAGCGTTCCATTGTGTTTCGTGCTTAACAGATGAGTGTACGCACCAGCAGGCATGATATTATGGATAATTTCTTCGCCCTTAAAATTTAATGAGAATTGTCCCGCTTTTGATGAATGCCTGCTCAATCCAATACCGCTTTTTTTCCATTTTTTATAAGCCTCTTGCTCGCCTAGATTCCAATAATTTTTATTGAAATTCTTACGACGAGATTCAAGGCGAGCTTCACTTTCTTTTACCTGCTTATTCAATTTGACCCACTCCTTGGAAAATTCCTGATCTTTAAGCGAATAAAGTTTTTTCCATGGCATTAGAAAGTCGAGAGTTTGATCGGAAGGTGTTTTTTTAGTATTATTTTTCAACTCGTTTTCGATATCTATTCTCATCCAAGATCGTACAAATTCATTCTTAATTTGCAGCTTTAGAGAGCTGAGCTCAGAGTTAAATTCATTTATGATAGAAGGATCATCGATGACTTTCTGTGCAGGTCGCCCATTAGAAAGAATACCAAATAAAGCATAATAATCGTCCTGACTGATAGCATCGAACTTATGGTGGTGGCAGCGAGCACAAGATACGGTTAGACCAAGGAAAGTTTTAGTTACTGCATCAATCTGATCGTCAGTAAAGCGCACATGCTCATCCAATGCATCTGTGGGAGCGAAGCCATGTAGTACAAATCGAAACTGTGCTGTACCAATCGCAGATTCATTAATCCCAAGGGCGTTATTAATTCTTGGTTTTTCAAGCAGGTCACCCGCAATGTGTTCAAGGACAAGTTGATCAAAACTAACATCTTGGTTAAGAGCACGAATTAAATAATTCCGATAGCGAAAAGCATTGGGGATTTTGGGGTCTCCTTCACTACCATGGGAGTCTGCGTAGCGAACCCAATCCATCCAATGCCTTGCCCACCTTTCGCCAAATTGTGGACTCCGCAGTAAGTCGTCGGTCAATTTTTCGATAGCTATGTCTATGTTTTCTTTTGATAATGTGATGAAAAGATTTTGTTGATCAAGGGTAGGGGGGAGTCCGGTGAGAGCAAAAGATAATCTTCTCAAAATCGAATGGTAATTCGCATTGCCATTGGGTTTAAGTCCAAAAGGGATCATCTTATCCAGAAGAAATTGGTCTACCGGGTGCTTGTTATCAGCTAAAGAAGTTTTAACTTCAAGAATGGGCTGAAAGCTCCACCATAGTTTTCTCTTTTCACGAATTCTTTCCCATGAAGTTTCCCTGGCAAATTGTTCTGCAGAAGGTGGGCTTTTTCTTGGATCAAAAGCACCATCGTAAATCCATTGTTCAAAGTCCTTAATAATCCTTTCTGATAATTTAGGGCCACCTTTTGGCATTTTTACATTTCTTACCTGATGTCGAATTACCTGTAGGAGTAAACTTTCTTTAGGCATTTTTAAAGATATGGCAGGCCCCCGTTCTCCGCCTTGGAGCAGTCCTTGTTTATAATCCAATTTTAATCCTGATTTTGCCTTATTTAAACTGTTGTGGCACTCATAACAATTCTCAGCCAAAACCGGTCTTATTCTTGATTCAAAAAATTCCAATTGATTTACGGCAAACATGCTAGTGTTAACCGATATCAAACAGGCAAAAATTGGAAAAATGCGAACCATTGTATTATTGAATTCCACAAATGGAGGAATTGTCAAATATGGATATTAGTAGATTTACAAAAGTTTCTACAGCTTTGTGAAAACGAATATGGTTTGACCCTTAATTAGTCATTCAACTTTAGTAAATAGTATGAAGCAATTGTTGGTTATAGCAAGAAATTCCTGTGGATGGCCAAATCTTACGAAGTTAAAGAATGGTCAAGTACTATGCACCTATTTCAATGCACCCAGTCACGGACTAATCGAAGGAGATTTGGTTTGCTCAATTAGTGATAAGAATGGGAGAAATTGGAAAAAGTTGTCGGTTGTGGCTAAAAAGCCAAAAGGAGGAAATCGAATCCATTTAGCTGTGGGTATGGCACACAACGGGGATATACTATGTTTCAGTAGCGGGTTTTTTGTCAAAGATGAAAAGATTGTAGGTTTTTCTGGGCATTGGTTATCTCGTTCACGGGATCGGGGTAAGACGTGGGTGTCAGAATCTAATCCGGTTATACCGAGGGGGATAGAATCAACCATTCCTTTTGGCCGTATCATCCAGTTTGCTCCTAATCTACTTGCTTATTCATCCTATCGTTTAAGAGGAAAAGATAATCGAAGTGAGACTTGGATGATCGTTTCTGAAAATGATGGTCTTACTTGGACCAAGAAATCTAGGTTTGGTGCTAGGGACTCGAATGAATCAACATTGTGCAAATTGAAAAGTGGTCAAATAATCGCTGCTTCCAGGACCCAATCAGATCATCATGTCAAGCTTTGTGAACTTTCAAAGTTTGGAGACAGATGGAGGGAAAGAGGCCAACTAACTTTACCTATGCAGCATCCCGCTGACCTGACTGTTCTTTCTGACAAATGCGTACTACTTACCTATGGTATACGCAATCGAGGGATGATGGGAATTGGGGTTCGAATCAGCATTGATGCAGGGAAAACATGGGAAGCTCCATGGGTGATTCATCAATTCGGAGATCTAGCTAAGGATATTGGTTATCCTTCCACCGTACTTTTAGATAAAGAAGGATCTTTGCTAACTGCTTTTTATACCGATTTTGAACCGAGTATTAAAAAAAAACCAGATAGCTATCGTGTTTTAGCCAAATACTGGTCCCTACAAGATTGGCTACAGCCAAAAATTAAATTGGCTATTTTCGATGGGAAGCATTTGAGGCTTTAATTTATGACTTTTTCCAAAATTTTTGGAAATAATCCTTGCGAATGGAGATATCACTTTTATCTTCGTAATAAAATTGTAAGTTTTTTAGCCTTTGCTTAAGCCGATTTTGAAGCTTCAAATGAATCTTTTGACCGTAAATATTTGAAATTTCATCAGGATCATTTTTGAGATCATAAAACTCCCATTGTTCTCCAAATTGGTAGAAATGCATGAGTTTATATCTCCTTGTACGTATGCCATAGTGTCGGGGAATCATGTGTACGCTAGGGTATTCATAATAGTGATAGTAAATTTCCTTTCTCCAATCTTTGGGTTGTTCCCCTTTCAACAGTGGAACAAGCGATAATCCCTGCATATCTTTTGGTTGGGGGGCTCCAGCAATTTCCAAAAATGTCTGAGCGTAATCTAAGTTTTGTACCAATTCAATTCGACGGCTTCCAGGCTTGATCACGCCCGGCCATTTCACAATAAGAGGCATTTTTAGTGACTCCTCATACATCCACCTTTTGTCGTACCATCCATGGTCTCCGATATAAAAACCTTGGTCTGAGGAGTAGATGACGATGGTATTTTGATCGAGACCAAGTTTATTCAGTTCTTGTTGAAGCCGATCTACGCTTTCATCGACACCTTTTACGCATCTAAGGTAATTTTTAGCATATCTTTGAAATTTCCAACGGACCAAATCTTTCCCAGAAAGTTTTGCTTTGCGAAAGGCTGCATCTTTAGGTGCATAATGGGCCCGCCAAGCCTCAAGTTGTTCGGGGGTCATCCTTTTCATGTTGTGCCAAGCGGACCGATCCTGTCTTTTTTGAGAGGGAGGTTGGTCAAATGCTGGAGTCAAATCCAAGAATAAGTCGTAATTTAAATCCATATGACGATCGATCTCAAGTTCTTGAAACCTTGCTGCTGGAACATTGTCTTTCCACTCATCAAAAAGTGTAGGAGGTTCCGGAATTTCAATGTCGTCGTACAAAGGCAAATGCCGCAGTGCCGGCATCCAATTACGATGGGGTGCTTTATGCTGAACCATTAACATAAATGGTTTTTCATCGGATCTTTTTTCATGCAACCATTCGACTGCAAGATCGGTTACAACATCTGTACAGTAGCCATTTATCTGTTTTTTCCCGTCTGGGAAGATCATATCGGGGTTGTAGTATAATCCCTGACCCGGTAAAACCGCCCAATCGTCATAGCCAAGTGGCTTTCCTTTAAGATGGCTTTTTCCATAGATAGCAGTTTGGTATCCGGCTTTTTGTAATAGCTTTGGAAAGGTTTGTTGATTCCAATCAAAGGTATTTCCATTGTTCATAAACCCGTTTTTATGGCTGTGTTTTCCAGTTTGAATAACCGCACGACTCGGGCCACAAATAGAATTGGTACAAAAGCTATTTATAAAAACCATACCTTCCTGTGCTAATTTATCTATCACAGGTGTAGGGTTAACGGATTTCAACCAACCATCATAGGCACCTATGGCGTGAGGTGCATGGTCATCAGTAAAGACAAAAAGTATATTTGGTTTCACATTATCCTTGGCATCAATGAAACCAAAAAAGGGTGAAAGGAATATAAGAAAAAAGAAGCTAAGCTTTATCATAACTAACATTTTATTCGTGGAGGATAAAAAGGCGAAAGGCGCCGTCCTCCCAAACGGCGCCTCTCAGGATATGCATTCCTTTAAGAAGAAGAAAGTAATACATTATGATGATGGATCAATGTTTTTTTAAGTTTTTGTCAAAAATTTTATGAAATTACAATAAATGGTTATCAAGGTGAATTAATTTGTTCTTTTTTTCGAGCATTAGGTCCCCTGTAAATTCTCCTCCATTCCTCGGGCATGGGTTCGAGAAGTTTCCCTAAACCCAATTTTTTTCTTTTTGTTATTAATTTTGTTTTTATGATTTCAACTAATTTCGGATCTATTGAATCAAGATATAAATTGTTTTGCTCATTTGGGTCCTTAAGAATGTCAAATAATTCCCATTCATCGAATTGATGATAATGAATTAATTTATACCGCCCGTTCCTAATTCCATAATGTTTTGCAACCATTAATTTATCAGGAAATTGATAGTGCTCAAAATATAAAACGCGGCTTTCACTAGAGTTATTCTCCTTGTGGAAAGATTGAAGGTTTATTCCACCATTGGATTGATTGCTTACGCCAGTAATCGTTGGAAATAAATCAAGAAGCTGAACATTGGACTCGCAAATTCTATTTTTCCCATAATCTTCTCCTGTGATAATCAACGGAATCCTCATGGTTGGTTCATATATCCATGCACCTCCAAACCATCCATTTTCTCCAACAAAATTTCCACTGCTTGCAGTGTATATGAAGGTCCAGGAATTTCCCTTTTCATTTGGATGTAAGAAATCATAGAGCCTTCCAACATTTTCATCGATAGCCCGAACGCACCGAAGATAGTTTTTCGCATACCTTTGATATTTCCATGAGATTGACCCATCCATTCCAACATTTGATCTTGCAAAAGCTTCGTTTTGTGGTCGCAAAGCAAGTTGCCAAGCAGATAGTTGCTCACCATTTAATCTACGGATTAATCCGTCCCCTTTGGTTCTATCTGCAACTGTAGCTTCTGAACTCGCAACATCGGGGCCAAGAAAAAGATCACTCTCTACATTCAAGTTAGTTTCGATTTGCATCTCTTGGTATCTGGACGGGGGTGCTTTATAATCGTGACTTGCCATAAGAGTAATGGGTTCGGGTAACAAGAGGTCATTGTAGAGCTCTAAATTTCGAATAGGGGGAACCCAAGGCTGCTGTAAGCCGTTGAAGTGAACAACCATGAAGACTGGTTTTGGAATATTCCCATTTTTCTTGAGCCAAGCTAGGGCAATATCGGTAATGATATCAGTAGTATGGCCTTCAATTTTTCTGCTTCTATGGGGATTTATCAATTTTGGGTTATAAAATTGAGAAGCATCCTCTAAAATCTCCCAATAATCGAAGCCTTCAGGTTTTTTATCTCCAATCCAATTTCCAAAAAAAACAGTATTATAGCCCTTTTCCTTTAGAATGGATTGAATATTAGCTGGTTGAAGTTGATCCCTTTTTTTCTTCTGTTTAGGATTAATTAGCGTGCCTGTCAGTATGGATTTTAAGCTAAGATCCGAGTTGGCAGTCGAACAGAAGGCATTCTTAAAAAGAATTCCATCTCCAGATATCCTTTCAAGGTTTGGAGTAATTTCTAATTCTTTAAATATATCCCGATAACCGGAAATGGATGCAGTCGAGTGATTTTTTGAAAGACAAAGAAAAATGTTCTCCCCGCCTTGTAAGTCAACCAAGAAAACAAAAACTAAAAGAAGAGAAAAAAACTTTATTTTAAACCTCTGTTTCAAAACATCCTGTTTGTATCAGATTAATAATTGGGTCGAGTTAAAAGGTTATAAATTTTTATCTATGTATTCAAATTTTTGATAAAAGGACTCAATTTCTGATTTCCAAAAAAACCTAAGCATTATGATCCAGAAAAAGTTGAAGATATTTAATTGCTAGGGATTTTAACTTAATAGCAATTTAAATTGATCAAATAAATAAATATTTGTATGGTTTTAAGTTATGTGTGGAATTGTTGGTTATCTAGGTAACGGAATAGCGCAGGAATCTCTTATCGATGGTCTGAAGAGGCTCGAGTACCGAGGATATGACTCGGCCGGAGTTGCGTTTCATGAAGGAAATAAATTTTCAATGGCCCGCGAAACAGGAAGGGTAAAAAACTTAGCAGAGGTCGTTCAAAAAAAGAGCTCATCTTCATCTCTTGGAATTGCTCACACACGTTGGGCAACACATGGTGCTGTAACCGTATCGAATACTCATCCTCATAGGAGCCATGATGGAAAATTCGTTTTGGTTCACAATGGCGTTATCGAAAATTTTTCGCCTTTAAAAAAGTTTCTCAAAGGAAAAGGAATTCAATTTACTTCTGAAACCGATTCCGAAGTTCTTTGTAATTTAATTGCCTTTCATTATGCCGAGTCGCCCAAAAGTGAAGAACGATTTGTTGACGCAGTTCGACTTGCACTTCCTCAGTGTAGGGGGGCGTACGGGATTGCTGTGCTTTGCTTGGACAAATCAGATGTCTTGATCGGTGCCAGAAGGGGTTCCCCTTTGGTGGTTGGTTTGGGGGATGATGCCAACTTTATTGCAAGTGATGCATCTGCTTTTGTAGGAAGAGCAAAAGAGGCCGTATTTCTCAATGACGGCGAACTTGCTATTTTAAGAGGCCGAGATTTTCGGATCACAACTTTGGAAGGGCAGGAAGCCCAAGCCGTTTCCCATCCTGTTGATCAGATTTCAGAAGAAGTGGAACTAGGCGATTTCGACTCTTACATGGAGAAAGAAATATTTGAACAGCCAACTGCACTTAAGAATACTTTACGTGGACGTTTTGGTGATGACGGAACAACATCAAAATTAGGCGGTCTCGAAGGGCATGAAGATGAATTGAGGGATTTAGACCGGATTATCTTTGTGGCTTGCGGCACTGCTCGCCATGCTTGCATGGTAGGGGAATACCTAATTGAAAGACTGGCAAGGGTACCGGTCGAAGTGGAGCACGCATCTGAGTTTAGGTATCGAAATTCTCCCAATGCCGGCAAATCTCTTGTGATTGCAGTAAGTCAATCAGGTGAAACCTTGGATACCCTAGAAGCAGTTCGTGAAGCAAAAACAAAGGGACTTCTAACCCTTGGCATTACAAATGTAGTCGGTTCATCTTTAGCAAGAGAGACAGATGGTGGGGTTTATCAAAGAGTGGGCCCAGAAATTGGAGTAGCATCAACCAAGGCTTTCTCATCGCAAGCTTGCTTGTGTGCTATGTTAGGCCTAGCCTTGGGGCGTATGCGGGATTTGTCTCCGATGGATGGCCAAGCCGTTGTAGAAGCATTGAATGGATTGCCTGACTTGGTCGCTCATGTACTGCAGCAAGCGGAACAAATTCGTGAGCTCGCGGTAAAGTATTCAAAGGCAGAACATCTTTTGTTTTTGGGTAGGCAAAGCCTATATCCCGTTGCATTGGAAGGAGCTTTGAAGTTAAAAGAAATTTCTTATGCACATGCCGAGGGTTACCCTGCAGCCGAATTGAAACATGGTCCTATTGCACTCATAAATCCCGATTGCCCATGTATATTCATGGTTGAGGGAACTGAATTGTCTGCAAAAACCATTGCCAATATGCAGGAAGTTAAGGCAAGAAAAGGCCAAGTACTCGCGATTGCACCCGAAGAAATCGAAATTCCTGATGAAGCAGCAGATGACATATTTCGTCTGCCTGTCGCTCATGAAGTGGTTCGCCCAATATTAGCTAATTTACCACTCCAATTATTTGCCTATCATTTCGCTCGCCTTCGTGGATTAGATGTCGATAAACCAAGAAACTTGGCTAAGTCGGTAACGGTTGAATAAGTTTTCTCATATTTATTTTAGCTGCCATCCAGCTTTGTTTCTTTCCATTTAATGCCTGATTACATTCCAGATTCTAAAAGATATGATGGAAGAATGCCGTATCGAAAATGTGGTCGTTGGGGTCTTAAGCTACCTGAGATTACACTTGGATGCTGGCATAACTTCGGTGGTGAAACCCCAACCAATCTTCAAAAGAATATGATTCATTCCTCTTTTGATTCTGGAATTACACATTTTGATTTAGCAAATAATTACGGTCCTCCTTACGGTTCTGCCGAGATAAATGTGGGAAAAATTCTCCAAGATCTGCCTCGTGATGAAATTTTGATTACTAGCAAGGCTGGCTATGATATGTGGCCAGGTCCTTATGGAGAATGGGGCTCCCGAAAGTATATTTTAGCTAGTTTAGATCAATCTTTGAAAAGAATGGGCGTAGAGTATTTTGATTTGTTTTATTCTCACCGCTTTGATCCTAATACACCTCTGGACGAGACCTTAGCTGCACTAGATAGTGCGGTTCGACAAGGGAAAGCTTTATATACAGGAATTAGTAGTTATTCATCCGAGCAAACTCAAAAATCTATTGAAGTGAGCAAAAATAATGGATTCTCTCCACTAATCATTCATCAACCTAATTATTCGATGTTAAATCGTTGGGTCGAGGATTCTTTACTTGATACCTGCGAACGAAATGGTCTTGGCGTTATTGCTTTCTGTCCGCTTTTTCAAGGCTTATTAACAGATAAATATCTAAATGGGATTCCGAAGGGATCCAGGGCAAGCATACATAAATCTCCTCTCCGAAAGAACGAAGTGTCCGAACAAAATTTAAAAGTGATTCACGAATTAAATGATCATGCACGGCAAAGAGGTCAGTCTTTAGCTCAAATGGCATTAGCATGGGTTTTACGCGATCAACGGGTAACCAGTGCTTTGATTGGTGCAAGCACAGCAAGTCAAATTGTAGAAAATGTAAAGGCTGTCCAACAAATTGAGTTCACCGTGGATGAACTGGGTAAACTTAACCGTATTTTAGCAAAAGCAAACCTCCCCAACTCTCTTTGGGCAAACGAAGGATAGTAAAAGTAGATTAGGTAGCTTCTAGTATCTCTTTAATTGCGGGAAATTCTTTTCTCCACTGCTTGACATTTGAACTTTTAATTTCTGCCTCGACCACGCCTTCAATCCTTTTACCGTCTGAAAGAATTTCACCCTTTGGAGTGATTACCATGGTTCGTCCTCCGTATTCTAAGCCTTGATCATCTCCAACTCGATTAACACCAATTACAAAAGCTTGGTTTTCAATTGCTCGAGCTCGTAATAAGGTAACCCAATGCTCGATTCTGTTCTTGGGCCAACATCCAAGAACAACAAATAGATCGGTTCCAAAATGGAGAGCAGAACGAAAGAGTTCAGGAAATCTTAAGTCATAACAAATTGCAGGTGTCACAGTAAAGGAGTTAGCCGTAAAACTCTCGACGATATTTCCGGGTAAATGAACTTTATCTTCGCCTAAGACAGGAATCGGGTGAATTTTTTTATAAATTGAGATTTTCTGCCCTTCTGGATTATAAGAAACTGCAGTGTTAAAGGCTTTTCTCGCTTCTTGAGAAGGATGAGTCATTCCTCCAATGACCCACGATTTCATTTGTTGAGCCAATTCGGAGAGAAAAAATTCTGTTTTTTTCGTTTCGTTAGCAGAAGTCAAATCAGGATCCAAACAAAATCCAGTGGAAAACATTTCTGGAAATACAATAAGTGAATTCTCAGGAACTTGTCGCTCATTCAAAAGTGAGGAAACTAGAGCAAAGTTCGATTCCTTATCCTTCCATATAGAATCAAATTGAAGAGCATAAATTTTCATGGTTTTAGGTTTGCTACTCTTTTACTTTCTCGCTGTGTATAAGTATGAAAGGGGGCAGCTTTTTTCATAGCCTTAAGAGCCTCACGTGCCATTTGATTATCTTTAAATTCTTGAATAGATAATTTGATCTTATTTTGATGAGCGACCAAGCAACCTGGATGCACCTTTAATGTCTGGTTAATGGATTCCAAGGCTTCAGGAAATTGTTTTTTATGAGTCAGGAGATAGTAACTTTCAAATTTTCTGGAATGATGTTGCCACGGCGTTAATGAAATTGAATTTCTATGAAATATAAGACTCTTATTTTTTTCACCATAATCTCCAGCTATCCGTCCTTGAAAGTGGTAAA
>DEYT01000065.1:20291-22824 GCA_002364975.1 Opitutia bacterium UBA3151
ACCAATTAAGAGATTAATTTTCGGATTTATTGGAGTCAAAGCTTTAGGAGGTAAGTCAAGGTCTTTTAAAGATGTAACCACGAGCAATAGTCCTAAACTTGTCCAACCCACAACCATTGCACAGGGAGACCGCGTCGGAAATTCAAAAAAACTTTCTATTAAAAAAGTTAGGCAAGATGCAGTTAAACCTAAAATAAGAGCTAGCCTTTTGAAATCATTGTATTTTACGCATTCCATTCCTTTGCAAAGAGCTTTCCATAGTATTACTATCCATAAGCCAATAAATCCGACAAGCCCGATTATCCCATTTTCATAAAGGATTTGGATGAAATCATTATGAACAAATCGAACTAGCGTACTCCCCGTAGTCTTATCGGAAAGTTTGGCACTTTCATGGAAATGGAGCTCATAATGGTCGGTTCCTTTACCAAACAAAAAATCTTTAGATACAATGGCTTGTAATGCATCTTTCCAAAGAACAATTCTTCTTGCACTTCCACTGGAGAGCTCGCTAGTAGTGATAATACTTTTAAGTTCGCTTGCTTCTCTTGATACTTGTTTTTCCTTGGTCAGCGAGTCCTTTGCTATAGTACCTTTTTTCCAATAATCAGATGTGGTTAAGTAAAGTGGTAAACTCAAAGCAAGAAAAATAAAGGAACTAGCCAACCATAGAGAATGTTTTTTTTCTTTCCGCCCAAAGTCCTGTGGTTTGATAAAAATTGATGTAATAAAGATTATTCCTGTTAAAAAACAACCTGCGATCAAACCAATCCATGCTCCCCGTGCCAGAGATAATGAGAGAGCTGGCATGAAGATGACAATAATACTGGCGAGAATGAGCATTCGGGTAAAATTTGTTTTTACATAAAAACAAAGACCAAGTGCCATAGGTATAATGGGAGCATGGAATTCAGCCGCGAAATTGTGATTGAAGATAATTCCCGCTGGAATGCTTTTTGTGTGTCTAGGTAACCGGTGGCTCCAGTCAGTCCAGAGGTAATGTTGGTCCAAAGCCACAAGGCACGAGAATGCTCCACCTAACAAAATCAGACTAATAAAGCCTTTAAAACGGCTATGTGACCAATTGAATTGAAGTAATGAAAAGACCAGAAAGATGGGAAGTAGATGCCAAGTGAAACTAGATACCCATGCTCTTTGCAGATTGTAAGCTCCTAAATTTGAAATAACTATACTCAATAAAAAAAGGCATCCAAAGAAAAACACTGGTTTGACAGGATAATTTATCTTTCCTTTTAAATTTATTCGAATCCAGGTTATTCCAATTAGAATCGAAGAAAGGGTTATGAATAGACACAGTTTTAATTCAGCATTAACCATTCGAATGGGTATAAAGCCATCCACCCATTGATCTTGCTTCAACTCCAGAAAGAGTAGGGGAGTTACAATAAAAATAACACCAGCGAGAAAAAGAAAGATCCAATCAAAAAATCTTGATTGAATGCTGTTTCGAAGTTGGGGATTGGTGACTGAATCAATATTTTTCAATACAAGGATTCAATGAGAATAAAAATGCTAATTAGTATCTTGTACCATGCTTTGATATCCGAAATCAAGGAGTAGATCTCTCTAATGACTTGCTCAAGAAATTATAGTAGTAAATTACATTATCTTTCTTTTTCATGAAGTAGATCCAACCAGCCTGATTTGATTGATAAAGAAAAGGATAAACCTCTTTGGTTGACCAAACCCATCCTCTTTGGTCCGACCATGCCCAAATTCCATTTTCAGTGTCGGCAAACAAATAGAGCCACCCATGGGTGGAATGGTAAATCCATCCACTTTCATAAGCTTTGTAACTACCAAACCATGAGTTCTCAAACCATCCACCAGCTTTTTCAAGAGAGTCCGCATTCAAAATGTCTAACGCTCTTTCACTTGGATTCATTTTCGAAGGATCAGTCTCCTGCGAGCCCGAAATTTTTAGGGTTCTTCCATATGAGATACCGACTGAGTTCTCGACAAAAGCTTTAAAATATAAGGTTTGATTATCCAACGAGATATATCTTGCGGAGAACAACCCTTCATTTTCAACAGGACTCCAAAGTTTTTGAACAGATGTATCAGATGCACTTATTACCACATTGGGTGAAATTAGAAATCCAAATTCAAGCCCGTTATAGTTGGATTCACTTTTATGAAGAATTTCAGCAGTCATTATGATTTGGTTTTGAATGAATTCGTAGCCGATTGTATTAACAATTGCTGGAAGAATGGTTTCGGTCTGGTAACCACTTTCATTACTTTGATAGCCATTTTCACCCATGGAGTAGCCGCTCTCGCCCGATTGAAAACCAACGCCATTTGATGAGTACCCATCAGAAAGAGATTGATACCCATTTGAGCCGGACTGGTATCCACTTTCGTTTGACTGCGTTCCACTATTGCCTGATTGGTACCCACTTGAACCTGACTGGTTAGGAATGCCGCCGAACTCATACTGATTCCCAGTATTGATATATCCGTTATCAACCGATTGATATCCAGAACTACCGGATTGATATCCGCTGCTTCC
>DEYT01000105.1:0-5263 GCA_002364975.1 Opitutia bacterium UBA3151
ACAATCCAATTTATTGAGAACAGATATAAATGATTTCAATGAGCTACCTAAATTTAATAAAATATTTACACCGACCTCAAAAAATGAATTAGTAAATCTTGATCAATTTATATACCATTTCTACTATTCTGGTGAGCATTCCATTATAGATTTTAATCCTGAGCAATGGGCAAATGAGAATGACTACAGCATTTCGGAACTAAACCATTACCCTTTGGTTTTACATTTTACTCGCAACTAGAATATTCTTTGAAAATATGTTTTATTAGTGGCCAAAAAAATGAGGGGAAATGTGGAATCACCGATTATATAGATCTGATAGCCCGAAAGCTCGAAAAACTCGGACATGAAATCGAATGGTGGTTTATAATAAACAAAAGTTGTGAAAATTTGGCCAAGCTGCCAACCGCTGATCTTTACAGCATACAATTTGCTCCCTATGCCTATGCCACCAATGGTATGCCCAATCAAATCCTTAAGTACCTCACAAAAAAACTACAGAATGAAAAAGTCCATTTGAACTTTCATGAGATTTGGGTTGGTGCGTACCCAAGGGCAAACTGGATGGAAAAAAGAATCGGATGGCTACAAAAGAAGCTTATTCTTAACTTTATAAACCAGTGCAAACCGACTTGGATTACTTCGTCCAATTCAGCGGCAATCGACCGATTAAAAAACGCAGGTGTTCAGGTAAATTTCCTCTATTTATTTGGTAATATTCCTTACTCTTCCACTTCTAAAGTGGCAGGTGCCGGGCAAAACCTAAAAATAGCGTTTTTTGGCACACTATACGCAGATTTTCCCTATGAAAAACTAGATGAATTTTTTTCAGTTCTATCCAAAACTAGTGCCAAGAAATTGGAAATTATATTAATTGGTCGACAAAGAGAGAACGCTGGTACCGAGAAAGTACTTTTCATATGCAAAAAGGAAGGCTACTCAGTTGAAAGGACTGGAAAGTTATCGACCAAATTAATTTCAGAACAACTCCAAGAATGTTCCCTGGGTGTTTCCACCACTCCCTACGATGTAATCGGGAAAAGTGGAGCGACTGCAGCAATGTTGGAGCATGGTCTCCCTGTTTTGGTTAATGACGATGGAGATACTCCTCAACAAAACCTTATTGTTCATGACCCATTTCAAGATCAAATCTTTCTCCTTAATGAAAATTCTTCGGCAAAAAGGCTTCTCCAGTTCATAGATAAGCCAAGAAAATCTTTTTTCGATGGCGTTGCTCACACCGCAAATAAAATGTTAGAGCTAGTTATTTGAATCCTCAAAAACAAAAATCTGCTTATCAAAGTCCTTGGCCTTGGTGGGTCCAAGGGATTCTCATTTCTTGGCGGCTATGTTGGATAGTCTTTTGCCGATGGACGCCCAAGTTTTTCAATCCTTGGCGGGTTTTTGTGCTTAAAGTGTTTGGAGCTAAACTTTCGGGAATGCCCTTCATTCATAGTACGGCAAGGATACAGATTCCATGGAATCTAACGATGCGACACCGTGCCTGTCTAGGCGAACGAAGTAATGCTTATTCCCTTGGGAAGATAGAAATCCTAGCGGGAGCGACAGTCGCACAAGAAGCCTATCTCTGCACCGGCACCCATGATTTTCAGGACCCCAGCCTACAACTCATTACCAAGCCAATAACAATTGGGAAAAATTCTTTCATTGGAGCCCGAGCAATGATTCTTCCAGGAGTGAGTATTGGAGATCAGGCAATCATCGGGGCAATGTCGGTGGTCTCCAAAGATGTACCTGATCATCAAATCGTAGCCGGTAATTCAGCCAAAAAGATTGGAGAAAGGCCCAAAAGTTGAGCATAGGCATATCTAATAAAAAGATTCTCATTACCGGGGGCTTAGGCTTTATTGGCTCCAACCTTGCCTGCAGGTTAGTTAAGCATGGGAACACCATCACGGTGGTAGACAGTTTGATTCCTGAATATGGTGGGAATCTCAGAAATATTTACGATATCCAAGATAAGATTACAGTTAGCCTTTCCGATGTGCGGGATGTCGCTGCCATCAACAATTTGATCAAAGGGCATGATTATCTTTTTAACTTAGCTGGTCAGACCAGTCATCTGGACTCGATGCTCGACCCGATTACAGACTTGGACATCAATGCAAAAGCTCAACTATCTATTTTAGAGGCCTGTAGAAAAAATAATCCTGATATTCGCATTGTCTTTGCCAGCACCCGCCAGATTTATGGGAAGCCAAAGTATTTACCGGTCGATGAAAAACATCCCCGGCACCCGGTAGATGTAAATGGAATTAATAAAATTGCTGGTGAGCAATACCATATTCTCTACCAAGAAGTAAATGGCATTGCATCATCCGTACTTCGTCTAACCAATACCTACGGGCCAAGAATGCGCATCAAAGATGCAAGGCAAACCTTCTTAGGCATTTGGATAAGAAACTTGCTGGAAGGAAAAACAATTCAGGTTTTTGGAGATGGCAAGCAACGCAGGGACTACAACTATATTGAAGATGTGCTGGATGCCTTGCTCATCACAGCAACTAAAGAAGAAGCGGTTGGCAAGGTCTATAATTTGGGAGCACCTAATCCCCTCAGTCTTGAGGATACCGCAAAGATTATGTGCCTGGAGATTGAAGGCAGTGATTATCAAATGATAGCTTTTCCTGAAGACAGAAAGGTCATTGATGTCGGAGACTTCATCTGCGATTACTCTGCCTTCTGTAATCAATTTGGATGGGAACCCAAAGTAAATTTCGAAGAGGGCATTCAACGGTCGATTAATTACTTTAAAAAGGAAATCAAACACTACATCTAACAATTCTATATGATACCTTTTGGCGATCCTTCTGCTTCTTACCAAACCCATAAGTCTGAAATTGATCAAGCGATCAAGCGGGTACTCGATTCGGGGTGGTATGTATTAGGCACTGAAGTTAATGAGTTTGAAAAGGAATTCGCATCTTTTCATGGGAAAGTTTTTCATGCAGTGGGAGTGGCTAATGGAACCGATGCCATTGCCTTGTGCCTCCGAGCTCTCGGCCTTGGGACTGAAGATGAGATCATCACCTCATCCCACACTGCAGTGGCTACCGTTGCCGGAATTGAACAGGCAGGTTGCACCCCAGTATTTGCAGACATCGACCCGAATACAAGATGTATTGACCCCAATTCAATTAAGGGGAGAGTGGGTAGCAAAACCCGTGCAATCATGCCGGTTCACATTTATGGGCAACCAGCTGAAATGATCAGAATCCTAGAGATTGCTAAAACCCACAACCTTGCTGTAATTGAGGATTGCTCGCAGGCCCACGGAGCGGAAATCCGTGGACAAAAAGTGGGAACCTTTGCGGATATTTCTGCTTTCAGCTGTTACCCGACCAAAAACCTGGGAGGTACCGGAGATGGCGGTGTGATTCTTTGCCGATCCAAAGAGTTTGCCGAAGAGATTAAATCACTTCGGCAGTACGGTTGGAACGAAGAGAGAGTGTGTATTACCCCTGGTTTTAATTCTAGACTCGACGAACTTCAGGCAGCCATCTTACGGGTCAAGCTGCGACACCTTTCGGATGACAATTCCAAACGCAGATCTATCGCACTACGATACAACGAAGAACTTAAAGATCTACCTATCACCCTACCCGCATTAGCCAGAAACCAACTTCATGCGATGCATCTATATGTCATTGAATGCGATCGAAGAAACGAATTGATGAAATACCTTCGATCCCACCAAATTGGAGCCAGCCTTCATTATCCTCTAGCGGTTCACCAACAAACTGCCTACGCCCATCGAATTCGCGGGGGAGATAACCTGCCGGTTACCGATCAGTTTTATGAAAAAAACCTTACTCTTCCGATGTACCCGGAGTTATCGAACGATACGGTCGGACATATCATTTCCATGGTTCAAAAGTGGTTCCGGGAAGAGACCTAGATGAAGGGACAAGAGGATGAGAAAATTATCGTACAATCACTCATTGGAGGGAGCCAATTACCCTTTTATCTACGATGCCTAAAATCCCTAATTGCGTTTTGCCAAGACCGCATTGACCTGCAATTACTAACGGATTGTACCATATCTCAAAAGGATAAAGATTCCATCCATTCGGAGCTAGATGGCACGATTGCTACCATCACCGACTCCTCTGAAAACACAAGTCGAGTGCTGGATTGCCTGCAAGGCAGAACAAACTGCCAAAAGTTTAGAAAGGATTCTATTTGGGGAATTGAGTTCTTTGACCCCATTTTCGCATTTCCTAACGATACCATCAGTTTTTATCTTGATGCCGACATTCTCTTCCTTCGCCCATTTTCAGGATTATTTGACAGGAATCAGGTAAAAGATGGAGCTGTTTTCCTAAAGGATACTCAGTGGGATGCCTATTCTTTTCGCCCTTGGCAAATGCTTTCAGTTAAAAAAAGGCCTCAAGCAGTTAAGGGGATCACCACAGGGCTTGTTTTTTGGGATAAAGCAGCAATAGACTGGGATTATCTGGAGTGGTTTCTCGGAGAACATCATCTCCACCAAATTCCTGAATGGATCATGCCTGCTGCTCAAGCAGGTTTAGCCAACAGTTGTGAAGCTAAAACAATATGTCCAAGACAGCTAACCAACCTTTATCCAAACGCTCGAATTCATGAAGATATTTTTGGTGTGCACCTGCTTGGATCATACAGGATAGAATGGATGGAAAAGCTTGATGCGAAGGAAGACAACCATTTGGGCAATTCACCAACTATGGTCCCTCGTTTTGAAAAATGTGTGAGCCAAAACTTTTTTGGCTACTCAATGAGGCAAATGAGAAGGTGGAAGAATACAAGGCTAAATCTATGGTAGATGGCTGATCTAACCAACCTGAAAATTCTGATGATTGCTCCCTGTCTTGGGAAGTTTGGGGGAATTGAGACTTTTTGCCTGACCTTGATTGAGGATCTGATCAAAAGAGGTGCATCGGTTCGGTTACTAAGAAAAAAAGTTCTCGGGTTTCTGGACGATGGTTCAATTCAAAAAAACGAGAACGAAATCCGATCATTATGGGCAGAAGAAGAAAGCAAACGATTTGTCAGCCAATTTGTTTTACCCAGAGATTCGGTAATAAAAAATGCCATACGAGAATGTGACCTTGTCCATCTCCACAACCCTATGGTGGAGGGAGCATGGCATGCCAAAAAGTTTAGCAAACCCTTTGTAATCACTATTTATAACTGGCAGAGAAAGGGCCTTCATCCAAGACTTTTGGCCTGGCGGTGGGTCGTGGGCAAAGCAGATAGAAGGTGG
>DEYT01000105.1:5575-6494 GCA_002364975.1 Opitutia bacterium UBA3151
AAGCAGACAGAAGGTGGTATATATCCGAGTTCGTTTGGGATAGTTGGGAAAAGAAAAGGAGACAGGGAAGTGCTCGCCTCCCCGTAATTTCCAGAATGCCCCAAAGAGAAACTTCCCCTGACAAAAGGAAAGGGTTTCTTTTTGTTGGAAGATGGGTACCCAAAAAGGGTATTCGTATTTTGCTAGAGGCATATGCAAGGCTAGAAGCGGATCCCAATGAATGGCCCCTTACCATGATTGGGGATGGCCCCTTGCGAAAAGAAGTTTTGAATACGATCCAACATGAAGGAATAAAAGGAGTGCAACTGCCCGGGTTTATTAGCGAATCTGACAGGCACAACTACACCCGCGAAGCCAAATGGATGGTCACCCCACCCCATACTCAGGAAGATCTTGGTCTTACTCCATTGGAAGCCCGGTCTGTCGGAGTACCGTGTATTGCTTCCACCGATGGTGGAGTCAAGGAAACCGCAGGCCCCCATTCTCTCTTTTGTAAACCAGGAGACATCGACTCGCTACGAGAGTGTATGAAACAAGCAATAGAAATGGAATCCAGCCAGTATCAGGAGTTATCCAGACTGGCCAAAGTCGACCTTGAAAAATATGTACGGCCGCTTGATGAATATGCAAAAGAGTATTTCAGATTGATTCAAAGATGATGAGAAATTCGGACCGCATACCTGTCATCGACTTCCTGCGTGGACTTTCATGCCTAGGAGTGCTTCTTTACCATGTAAGGGTGGACCTTTGGATTGGTTGGTGGCGAATAACTAGTTATCCGCAGGAATATTCTTCCTTCGCAAAAGCGATGGCTTGGCTTTCCATTCCCGCCCCCTTCTTGGGTTATGCAATTCTACTCTTTTTTCTCATTAGCGGATTTTGCATCCATTATCCGAACACTTCTGGAATCGCTAGACCT
>DEYT01000018.1:0-10945 GCA_002364975.1 Opitutia bacterium UBA3151
GTGAAAGCCGCAGGCTCATTATAATTATAGAACGGGAGCTATTTTCTCAGTTTCAAAGGTTTCAATGAAATCACCTTCTTCATACTTATCAAAAGCGTTGAGCCTAATTCCGCATTCAAAACCTGCTTTTACCTCAGTTGCATCATCCTTAAATCGTTTGAGTGTCTCTACCTTCCCTTCAGCAATAACTTTTCCACCTCGCATTAATCGAGCAACCTTATTTCGACCGATCGAACCTTCCATAACCATCGAACCAGCAACAACTCTACCTTTACTGACGCGAAAAATTTGGCGAACTTCTGCCCTACCGGTTTTTTTCTCGACCAATTCAGGTTCTAATAAATTAGCCATGTTTTCCTTCACCAAATCGATAATCTCATAAATGATATTACTCTGATAAATATGAATACCCATGTGCTTGGCTTCTCCCATAACTCCATTTTCGAGCTTCACATTGAAGCCCAAAATGTCTGCGGAGGTAGTACTCGCCATTTTAATGTCATTTTTAGTAATTTGACCAACTTCAGATTGCAAGACTTCTAAAATTACTTTGTCGCTTTTGATCATATCTAAAGATCCCTCTAGGGCCTCGAGCGACCCGCGAACATCAGCCTTCAAAATAACTTGGTAGGTAGTCGCTTTACTTTTGGAGATGGCTGCAAAAAGGGCATCGACCCCAGAAGTTTCTTCGGATTCCTCGGATTCCTCCGCACTGGATTTGGGAATCGGTATTTTAATTTCATTATTAAATTCTTCTGCTTCACTTCGAGCTTCCCTTTCATTCTTAAATTTTTTGTATGGTGCACCGGCTTCCGGGACTCCAGACCAACCCAAGATATTAGCTGGGGTCGAGGGTGGTGCACTCTTTACCTGATTTCCTTGGTCATCAATCATGGCCTTGACTTTACAATGGACGGAACCTGATTGGATGGAATCCCCAACTTTCAGAGTTCCCTTTTGAACAATTACGGTTGCAGTGGGACCCCGTCCGACTTCCTGCCTCGCCTCCACAATGACACCTTCTGAATTGGCATCTGGATTTGCTTTCAATTCCATTAATTCAGCTTGTAGAAGAATCATCTCCAATAATTCATCCACTTTGTCGCCATTCAATGCTGAAATTGGAACGGTAACCACATCTCCACCCCAGTCCTCAGGCGGAATGGAACGCTCCTGCATTTCGGTCTTCACTTTCTCAGGGTCGGCACCCTTTACATCAGTTTTGTTGATTGCAACAATTAAAGTACCTTGCGATCTTTGGGCAAACTTCAAGGCCTCATCAGTCTGAGGCATAAATCCATCATCGGCAGCAACCACGAGAACAGCAACATCGGTCAAGTTCGCACCCCGTTCACGAATTTTTGAAAAAGCTGCATGACCGGGAGTGTCGAGGAAGGTGATTTTCTGGTCTTTGTGGGAGACTTGATACGCACCCACATGCTGTGTAATGCCTCCTGCTTCTCCAGATACAACATTGGCTTTGCGAATCGTGTCCAAAAGAGTTGTTTTTCCATGATCTACATGGCCTAAAATACATACTACAGGAGCACGGGGTCGTAAGTATTTCTCGTCGTTTTCATCCACAACAACTTTCTTTTTTTCAGCTGTTTCTGCTTTTTCTCCACGATGTTTTATTTCTAATTCAAAGCCTTTAACTTTAGCGACCCTTCGAGCCACATCTTCTTCAATGGCTTGATTCATCGAAGCGAAAATTCCCATTTCCATGAGTTCGGAAATTAACTGAAAAGGTTTAAGTCCAATAAAACCTGCAAAATCCCGAACTACGATGGGAGGTTTCACGATAATTAAATTACCTTCAACTACACCACTTTCTTCATCTGCAGGATCATCCTTCTGGGATGAACCCGGCGGGGGGGATGGAACTGCTGCCTTTCCAGCTGAGGTAGGAGGTGCTGGGGCAGATGCACGATTACCGGAGGCGGGAGGAGGTGGAGCCATAACCGTTGATGAGGAAATACTAGAGCCCTCCTTCTTCTCTGCAGATGGACTGGTTACTTCATCCGAATCAGTTCCCTTTTCAATTTCATTATCCTCAGCCTTATTTTGGGCATTTTCTGCTTCCTCATTCTCTTTCTTTTCACGATCGAGATCTGCCTTGGATTTTACAATTGGGGCTTTTGACTTTGATTTAACTTCCTCCGATAGTGCAGAGTCTAATTTGTCGGAAACTTCTTTTTCCTGTTTTGGAGAATCAACTTCACTTTCGGGAATAAATTCTTCAATTAGGGATTGAGCAGTTATGTTATCAATGGTGGAAGATGCACTCTTCAAGTCGTATCCTCTTCCCGCAAGTATCTCCAAGACCTCTTTGCTGGTTTTGTTGATTTCCTTTGCGATTGCGTGGATACGAACACTCATAAGTTAATTGTTAAAAAAGTAAAAATTTCAGGAATCTTCACTACCCTGAGTTGCGGATGCCTGTCCAGCAGAGACCTTTGAAAGAATTGTATCTGCAGTTTCAGCTTCAAAACCTAAACCTACAAGATCTTCAGCGGTAACACCCTCGAAAGCATCTGGGCTAACTAAACCGAAGGCAACCAAACGGTCAGCAACCTCAAATTCTATACCAACCGAAGTAAGAGCCTCAGCAGCTTTGGCCTTTCTTTCATCAAATCCAACCTGTTTGACAACAACCTTACCGATATCCAACTTCCATCCCAGTAATCTAGAAGTAAGCCGGGCATTGATACCTTTTCTGCCAATGGCAACGGAAAGATCATCTTCTACTACTTCAAAATACATTCTCCTTTTTTCCCGATCCAGAGAAACATTCTGAGGAAGTGCAGGTTTGAGGGCCTCCGCCAACTGTTCGACGGGATCCTCAAACCATCGAACAATGTCGACTTTTTCCCCGTTCATTTCGCGGACAATACTCTTCACTCTGGAACCTCGGGCACCCACGCAAGCCCCTACTGGATCAACCTTTGGATCAGTACTCTTTACGCAAACTTTTGTTCTATACCCAGGTTCTCTAGCCATTGCTGCCAGTGAAACGGTTCCATCCGCTATTTCCGCAACTTCCATCTCGAATAATTTACGGACAAAATTAAGGCTTGAACGACTGAGAATGAGTTCAGGTCCTCTTCCATGTTGCTCTAATTTATTCAATAAACATCTAATTCGTTCACCAGGAACCCAGTCCTCCCCGGGAACCCGTTCGCGCCATGGTAGTAGGGCCTCTGCTTTCCCAACCTCAACAACCAAATCTCCGCGTTCTTTCCTGCGGACAGTACCAGTCACCAAGTTACCCACTTGATCGCGAAACTCGTCATAAATGTGCTCCTTTTCAAATTGACGAAGTCTTTGCTTGATTGCTTGCTCCGCGGTTTTGGCAGCAATTCTTCCCAAATACGAAGGATCCATTTCTCTCTCTACTGTATCTCCAACCTGAGGGCTTGTGGCGTATAATCTCGCCTTGTCCACATGGATTTCGCGTGAGGTATCGGAAACCGACTCAACCACTTCCAACTGAGTCCAAGCCTGCATTACTCCAGTCTTAGGGTTGATCTCGACCCGGATATCGCTAGAGGAATTTACCCCCCTTTCCGCTGCTGCCTTAACGGCGCTTTCAATCGTGGCAATCATGTCCTCACGGCTGATGCCCTTCTCTTTTTCCATGTATTCGAGAACTGCGAGAATTTCGCTACTCATTGTGATTGATAGGTTTTTGGTTTTTGGAAATGAAAATAAAAAAGGCGAGCAAGGCCCGCCTATCGGTTAGATTAGACTGTAATGTATATTTCTACAGATTTGAGTCCAAATTGTCAATTCATACCGCCCACCCTCCAAATTTCTTTTTTCATCGTTGCAGAAGAGACCGAAACGGGTATGGATTCTTTTCCTTCATGAAAACATTATGTTTTACCACCTTACCAGGCGATGGCATCGGACCAGAAGTTATGAATATCGCCCTAGAAGTATTGAAAGCCTTAGGAGATAAACGGAATTTCCAGATCAAATCTAGTTCACATGATGTAGGAGGAATTGGGATTGATAATCACGGAAGTGCTCTACCTAAATCCACACTATCCGCTTGCCGGGATTCAGACGCAATCCTGTTTGGCTCAGTTGGTGGTCCCAAATGGGAAAATCTTCCCCCTAAAGAACAACCTGAACGAGCTGCCCTACTCCCCATTCGTAAAGCTTTTGAATTATTTGCTAACCTTAGGCCTGGCAATCTTTACCCTGAGCTTGCCGATCTTTCTCCCCTTCGTGCTGATACGGTGGCAAATGGAATTGATGTTCTATGCGTCCGAGAATTGACCGGTGGTATTTATTTCGGTCAGCCTAAAAGCACCAAGGTTATGGAAAATGGAGAAGAGGAAGCCCTCGATACTATGGTTTACAAAACGAGTGAGATTGAGCGTATTACAGAAATAGCTGTAAAGGCAGCTTCTTTAAGAGATCGGAAGATTTGCTCCGTTGATAAGGCCAATGTACTCGAAACATCCGTTCTTTGGAGAAAGGTAGTAACTGAATGCGTTACAAAACTCGACCCAACCATTGAGCTTTCCCACCTGTATGTCGACAATGCTGCTATGCAATTAGTTCGAGATCCAAATCAATTTGATGTTATTGTTACCGAAAATATGTTTGGAGACATTTTATCTGATGAACTAGCTGTTATTTGTGGGTCTCTTGGAATGCTTGCTTCGGCAAGTCTCGGAACCGGTAGAAACAATTTAAGTCTTCCATTTGGTCTTTACGAACCTGCTGGAGGAACCGCACCAGACATAGCTGGGAAAAACCTAGCTAACCCATGTGCACAGGTGCTTAGTGCTGCCCTGATGCTTCGATATAGTTTTGGAATGGAAGAAGAAGCGGCATCGATCGAAAATGCAGTAAAGGAAACCATTCGTTCAGGTTTACGTACCGGTGATATCGCTCAGGGAGGAAATTCAGTTAGTACGGAGCAAATGGGAAATGCCATTATTGAAAGACTTTCTTAAAAGTTCGCTAATTTTTTCTTTTTTACTATAAGGATCCAATGAAGGCAGAAGAAATTCGGCAATCTTTTCTGGACTTTTTTGAGTCCAAAAAGCATCAAATTGTAAATTCCGCTTCCCTATTACCGGAATCACCCAACCTGCTGTTTACCAACGCAGGAATGAATCAATTTGTTCCTTATTTCTTGGGAAACCAGCAAGCCCCTTACTCTCGTGCGGCCGATACCCAGAAATGCATCCGTGCAGGAGGTAAACACAACGACCTGGAAGATGTTGGCTTCGATACCTACCATCACACCTTTTTTGAAATGCTGGGCAATTGGTCTTTCGGTAATTATTTTAAAAAGGAAGCCATTGAGTGGGCCTGGGAATTATTGATCGATGTTTGGAAATTCCCTCCAAATAGACTCTATGCTACGGTTTACAAACCTGGACCCGAAGACCCAGCAGAATTTGATCAAGAAGCGAATAATTTATGGAGTACGATCTTCGAGTCTGCCGGTCTCGACCCAAAAGTGCACATCGTCAATGGGGGCAAAAAAGATAATTTTTGGATGATGGGTGAAACTGGACCCTGCGGACCTTGCAGTGAATTACATCTCGACCTAACTCCCGATGGGGACAGCAAAGGTTCATTGGTGAATGCAGACTCTCACCTCTGTATCGAGATCTGGAATTTGGTTTTTATTCAATTTAATGCAGATCGCGACGGAAGTTTTAGCCCATTAGCCGCTCAACATGTGGATACAGGTATGGGGTTTGAGAGAGTTGCGGCAGTCATACAGGCAACCCAAGGATTTACGGATTTCTCCAAAGCTACCTCGAACTACGACACCGATGTATTTTTTCCTATTTTTCAGAAGTTGAGTGAACTTTCCGGTAAGTCTTACAAATCCACTCTCCCTTCTGGAGGAAAGACCTGTAATGAGCAAGAAGAGGTCGATGTTGCCTTTCGGGTGATTGGTGATCACCTTCGAGCTCTTTGTTTCTCCATTGCAGATGGTATTCTTCCTGGCAACAGTGATCGAAATTATGTCCTTCGAAGAATTCTTCGTCGTGGAATCCGCTATGGAAGAACGCTTGGATTTGAAAAACCTTTTTTAGATACTCTTGCCCCCACCCTGATCAAGCAGATGGAAGGAGTGTTTCCGGAATTAAAGAACCGGGAAGAATTAATTTTAAATACTCTTCGTTCGGAGGAAGAATCTTTTAATAAGACCTTGGATCGTGGAATTGAACTTTTCAATCGCGAGGTTGAGAATCTGCAACCAAAGGGAAAAATTTCCGGCTCTTTCGCTTTCAAATTATATGATACTTTTGGCTTCCCACTTGACCTAACCGAATTAATGGCCAGGGAATTAGACTTTTCCGTCAACCAAGAAGAATTCGAAAAAGAAATGAGTGTACAAAGGGAGCGAGCCCGAAAAGCTCATAAATCGGTTGATATTCTGGTCCGTAAAGATTCAGATGCTGCAGATGCCACCGAATTTGTTGGTTTCAATCGGGAAAATCACAAAAATTTCCGTACCTCCTGTTTGGACTGTATCACCCAGGAAGGCGTGATTTATCTTATTTTTGAAAAATCCCCTTTTTATGCTGAAATGGGGGGACAAATCGGGGATTCAGGTTCCTTATTTATTAATAATGAAACCCTAACAATATCCAGTGTAATCAAAGATTCATCTGGACGCTTTCTTCACGCTCTTGAATCAAAACCTGCAAATCCAAACTTTATAGGACAAGATTCCATTCTTAACCTAGACCAGAATAGAAGACAGGCGATCCAGCGACACCATACCGCAACTCACATTTTGCACTGGGCATTGAGAGAAGTACTTGGCGGTCATATTCGACAAGCGGGATCGTTAGTACAACCAGACAGGTTAAGGTTTGATTTTTCCCATTTTGAGGCAATGAAGCAGGATCAACTCAAGGAAATCGAAAGGATCTCCAATGAAAAACTTTTACTCAACGATACTCTGGAAGCCTATGAAATTCCTTTTTCTGAAAAACCGGATGAAGTAATCGCCTTCTTTGGAGACAAATATGGAGAGGTGGTACGAGTGGTTAACCTTGGTGGTTGGAGCCAGGAACTTTGTGGTGGTACTCATGTTTCATCAGCTGGGGAGATTGGTTCTCTTCGAATCATCAGCGAATCCGCGATTTCTGCTGGTACCCGAAGAATTGAAGCAGTTGCCGGACTTTCCGCATACCAATGGGCAGATGAGAGAATTTCCATCGTTCAGAATCTTTCCCGACAACTGGCATGTAAACCTGAAGAATTAAGGGACCGCATTAACCAGATGCAGAATAAAGGAAAAGAGTTGGATAAGAAGTTACATGCGTTTGAACAAAAGGGGCAAGCCGGCATCGCAGAAAAATTAATCGAAAACGCAAAAAAATTAGGCGAAATAAATTTGATCAATGCAATCGTGCCTGAATTGAATCCAAATGACCTTCGTTCACTGGCCGCTCAAGTCAATAAAAGGGCGGCTCCATCGGTCGTTCTTCTTGCAAGTGAAGCCAATGGGAAATGCGGGATGGTCTGCATTTGTTCTGAGGAAGCAATCAGTGCTGGTCATCAAGCGGGCAAATACCTTAGTGAACTCGCTTCTTCTTTGGGAGGTAAAGGGGGAGGAAAACCTGATTTCGCCATGGGTGGCGCCCCTGCAGGAAAAAAACTTAACGAAGCTCTTGCGAGCATTTCTTTCTCTTCTATGGAGGCGTGAAGCTTCGAATCCTCCTTCCGCCCACCATGTCGGGTTGCTTGCAACGCAATGCAATTCCGACAAAAGTCGAAATTGAACAAAAGGACGGTTCCCGTTTGCCCCCGGAGAAAAGTAACCCCGCAGAGTTTGCCCATCTCCCTGATTCCGAGCGAACCGCTCTATTTGCTCTATCTCAATGGTGTGGGGGTGCAGTTACCTCCTTCTTGCAATTAAATCTTAAACAATTGGGTGAACTTCTTAAACTACTTCATGAAGTTCCCTGTTTTTTTCTGGCTAATAAACCGGAAAAACAAATTCAGTGGGAAGATGGAAATCTCATTGGTGTGAGCGAATTTATTGAAATCTCTGAGGCAGAAAGACCCCGCCCAGTTCGAGAGATTAGAGAACAGCAAGTCGAAGAATCAACCACAGTAAAACCGCCCCCTCCAGAGTATAACGGCCCTCCGATTGAGGTTGAAGGTTCGACCGAATACCTTCGCATCATCCTACCATCTTCGGAGCATCCTGGTTATTCAGATGTTCTTCGCATACTCCGTGAGTGGAATTTCCTCAGGGATCGTTCTCACCGACACTGGTGGTGGTTACGGGATGGATCCAGAGTACTCGATTTTCTAGCTAGTCATCAAGAAGACCTTGAATTGGATTTCGATGCTGAATTCACCGAAAATTTCCGCAAGCAAACCTCTGTCATTCAAAAAGCAGAACTTCACACTTCCGCTTCTGAAAACGGGGATTCTACGGAGGTTGAGGTTCGCATCCAGGCTGGTGAGGTTCAAGGTGACGAACTTGAACACGCCCTTGCAACTGGGAAAAACCATGTTCGTCATGGTAAAAAAGTATATTTGCTGACTCGGGAACTGAAGGATAAGGCCAGCAGCCTACAAAAAAGAATTTCGGGAAACCCCAACGCTCCCCTACTTGCTCAAACCTCTCACCCAATTGAAAAATTTCAGGCTCCTGCCTTGGAGGAATTCCTAATTGGGGCAGACCCACGATTTCAGCCACCCTCCAAATGGAAAAAACGCAGTGCAGCATTGAGAGATCTAACTGCCTTACCAAAACCAAACCTCAATAATTCTTTACTGAGTATACTCCGGCCCTATCAAACCACTGGGGTTGCCTGGTTGCTCCATCTTTTCCGCAATCAACTTGGAGGTATTTTAGCGGATGAAATGGGACTTGGAAAAACCCTTCAAGCCTTGGCTTTTCTTTATATTCTAAAAGAAGAAAGTAGTTTCCCCGCCGTTTTCCTTGTTGTCTGCCCCGCTTCTTTGCTTGAGAACTGGAAAAGAGAAGCCGTGCGATTTTGCCCGGAGTTCAAGACCAAGATTCACCACGGGAGTAATCGTTCCGATGACCCAACCCTGCTCAAAAGTTTTAACCTTATCATTACCTCTTATGGCACTCTGGTTCGAGACCTCGAGATTTTTGAATCGATTCCATTTCTCTGTGTGATTGGAGATGAAGCCCAGCACTTAAAGAACCGAAAAACGAATAATTCTCAAGCGATGTCCTCGCTTACTTCTGAAGGTCGGGTTTTACTCACTGGCACACCCATCGAAAATAGTGTGTCCGACCTGCTTTCACTCCTTGAATTTCTCTTGCCCGGTGCCCGGTCAAGCTTACTCCCTTCTTCGCGAGGAGATGAAAGAATCTGGCATGAACAGAGAATTTTAAAAGAATCCGCTCCCTATTTACTACGAAGGAGTAAAAGGCAAGTTGCCGCTGAACTCCCCGAAAAAATTGAACAAGTTCTCCACATTGAGATGACCGAGGAGCAAAAGGAATGCTACTTGGAGGTTCGAAAATCTTCGAAAAGCGAACTCAATAAGCTTGCGGACTCGGGTGCATCTGAGGGAGCGATGAGAATGAAGACCCTGACCCAACTCCTCCGTCTTCGACAAATTTGTTGTGACCCTCGCTTGATTCATGATGAATTCCCCTCCGATCATTCGGCGAAACTCAATGCCTTTCGTGAACTTCTCTACACTTGCCTAGAGGGCGGCCACCGTATGTTGGTTTTTTCTCAATTTGTAAAAGTCCTTCAGCTCTTGAAGGCTGAACTTGAATCAGCTAGCTTAAACTTTTGTTACCTGGACGGTTCCTCCAAAGATCGAATGGCTCAGGTTGACCGCTTCCAGGAGGATGACTCCATCCCCGTCTTTTTGATTTCCCTTAAAGCTGGAGGAACCGGATTGAATTTAACCGCGGCGGATGTGGTGGTTCATTTCGACCCTTGGTGGAACCCCGCAGCCGAAGCACAGGCAAGCGATCGGGCCCATAGAATCGGGCAGGATAAACAAGTTACCGTTTATAAATTAATCACTTCTGGAACCGTTGAGGAAAAGGTTCTTGATCTCCAAAAAAGTAAGAGGAAACTATTGGAGCAAGTTTTTGAAGAATCCGAAGTTGCCAACTTATCTCTTGGGGTCGAGGAACTCAGAGAATTGATTTAGAAAATTTTTAAGTTATAAGGAACTCGCTTTGCGGTACCATTCAAATTTATTTTATGTTAAGTCTATTCCTTTCCCCTTGAAAAGGCGGGGACAATTTGACATGTTAATAACTCATTTAACCCATTGATTATGAGCACACAATCCATCCAACAACCCGATCCTGAAGCAAAAGGCGAGCATGGGCCCGCTATGAATGGGGCTGATGTTATCGTCCATGCCCTTGAGCGCGAGGGAGTGGATGCAGTGTTTGCCTATCCTGGTGGAGCATCAATGGAATTGCACCAATCCCTTACCCGATCCAAAAAGATACGAACCATTCTTCCACGACAAGAGCAAGGCGGGGGCTTCATGGCTCACGGTTATGCCCGAGCTACTGGAAAGGCTGGGGTCTGCATGGCAACTTCGGGTCCTGGGGCCACAAATTTGGTTACCTGTATCGCAGATGCTTTCATGGATAGTATTCCTTTAATTGCTATCACAGGACAAGTATACCAGCAATTTATTGGAAAGGCAGCTTTTCAGGAAACTGATTTCTACGGTATGACATTACCCATTGTTAAGCATAGCTATTTAGTGCTTACCGCAGAAGATTTGCCCAAAGTAGTGAAGGAAGCTTTCTACCTTGCTGAAAGTGGCCGTCCCGGACCCGTTGTCATCGATATACCGAAAGATGTTCAGCAGAAAGTTTTCGAACCTTTCTTCCCCGATGAACTTGAGGAAATCGAAGGTTACAAATTAGATAGCCCAAAAGCATCGGACGACGAACTGATTGAAGTTCTCCATTTGATTTCCA
>DEYT01000018.1:11325-13824 GCA_002364975.1 Opitutia bacterium UBA3151
CATGAAGAACTCCGTGAATTTGCAGAACTTACCGGTCTTCCTGTTGCTCATACCTTAATGGGAATTGGTGCTTTTGACCCCAATCACGAACAATCTCTCTACTGGTACGGTATGCATGGAACCGTAGCAGGAAACTGGGCGGTTTGCGAAAGCGACTTATTGCTATGTGCAGGTGCCCGCTTTGATGATCGAATTACCGGAGTCGTTGCCAAATACGCACCGGATGCATATGTGATTCACTTCGATGTCGATAAGTCGGAACACAACAAGAATGTGCACGCTCATTTTCCCATTCGCTCGGATATTAAATATGCCCTGAAGCGTATGTCTCAACTGGTCAAAAAAAGAGGCTTCGAAAAGCCTGACCTTTACGAATGGATGTCCACCATCCAAGGATGGAAAAATGAACATCCCTTTAAATTCACCAAAGGAAAGCATATAACCTCGCAAGAAGCCGTGGATGTTCTTTATCAGGAGTCCAAAGGGGAAGCTATCATCACTACCGGAGTTGGACAACATCAGATGTGGGCAGCTCAGTATTACCAATTCAAAGAGCCCCGTACTTACATCTCATCCCTTGGTCTTGGTACCATGGGATTTGGTTATCCCGCTGCGGTGGGGGCAAAAGTAGCCCGTCCGGACAAGGAAGTGATTGATATTGATGGGGATGGATCCTTTTTGATGAATGTGCAAGAACTTGCCACTGCCAAAATCGAAAAGATCAACGCCAAGTGCCTTCTTTTAAATAACCAACATCTTGGAATGGTGGTACAATGGGAAGATCGATTTTACGAATCCGTTCGTGGACACACTATTTTGTGCGACCCTGAAAACATTGGTGGACCAGATAATCTGGAAGCTATTTATCCGGATTACATTAAGATATGTGAAGGTTTTGGGGTAAAAGCACGGAGGGTATCCAAGCGCGAGGACCTTCGGGATGCCATGCGGGAAATGCTTGAAACAGACGAGCCCTACCTTCTTGAAATAATTGTTCCTTACACGGAACATGTTCTTCCGATGATCCCACAGGGGAAATCAGCAAAGGAAATGCTGATTGATTGATTTTATGCAAGATTTTCGAAGCCATTGGCAGCTTCGACCAAAAAATATTCCCATTGCTTGTGAAAAATCAGTTTACTTTTTCCAGACCTGTTGAAGCATTTATTGCCATAATTGTAGTTGTAAGTGTTCTTGCATATATCCTCGAAGTTGAATACGCGGGAACGGAACATAGTTTGGAAGGTCATCCCATTTGGTTATGGATGGAACGAGTTGCTGCACTAATTTTGACGATTGAATACTTTTTCCGATGGAAAAAAGAGGGAAGCAAATATCCCCGTAGTGTGCTCGGAACCATTGATTTGATCGCAGTATTTCCATTCTGGGTCGGTTTCATTGCACCTGTCAATTGGCTTGGACTGATAAGATCGATGAGAATCCTCCGACTTCTGAAATTGTACCGATATAGTCATGCCATGCGAATTTTTGTGCACGCCTTACTTGGTTCCAGGCGATATTTAGCCGGAATGCTTCTGATTGTTTTTATTTTTGTACTATTCAGTGCGGTTGGAATTAGGGAAATTGAAAGATATGAACAACCCGAAAAATTCGGCACTTTATTTGATTCAATTTGGTGGACTATCGTTACATTGATGTCGGTCGGTTACGGAGACGCAGTTCCAAGTACCATGGAAGGAAAAGTTTTTGCACAATTCGTCATGGTGGTTGGAGTGGGATTGACCGCAGCATTCATTGGAATTGTAGGCAGTAATGTCTTTGCTGAGGTACAGAGACTCGATCGGGAAGCTGAAGATGCTTCCAAGAAAAATGATATTTAACAGTTAGCGGTTGTAGTAGGTTCTAACAATGAATTGAAATTCATATTTTCCTACAGTTTCCTCTATCAAACCAGATAGATTAGAGCTTGTTGACGCACTATCCAAATCTATGGATGCCCAGAAAAATCTTTCCATTTTGTTGTGTTCTCCCTTCGCCCAAATCCAACTATTCTCCCGGGTTATGCTACTCTTTGGTGGAATCATTGAGCTACCAAATCTATGCAAAATATAATTTTCATCATAGAAATCGCTGTTTTCACCGAATTGAAAGATGTTCTTGGTTTTTTCCAAATAAATAGGTACCTCCGTTAGGTTTTTGATTGTAATATCATAAAAATCGGTGTCCCTATCGCTCCAATCATAAGACGGCAAGGATCCATCAAAGGGTAATTTAGGAGATTTACCAATATATTTCACCTCAACTTCAAGCAGGGGGATATCGCCAGAAACCCATTGCGAAATAACAACAGATTTATCACTCGTTAAGAGTTTCTCGGTGGCAAGATTCGCGGTGTCTGGAACATCCGATTCTGACTGGTTTTCAATGCCACATGATGTCCAAAAAATTATTTGTGCGAAAATGAAAAGACAAAGTTTGGGGTTCATCAATTAATCCCCTCCGCCTCCACAACCCCCACCGCCATCACCACCGCCATCA
>DEYT01000018.1:14127-14400 GCA_002364975.1 Opitutia bacterium UBA3151
GCCATCACCACCGCCATCACCACCGCCACCAAACCAACCACCTCCTCCACCATCACCACCGTCATCATCACCGCGATAAAACCAACCTCGAAGATTATATACTAAAAAAATAACTATACCTATGATAATGAGTATTTCCATAAAGATCCCTGTTTAAATTTTGTTATTATTTGTACGAAAATATAAAGATAAAATTTGAGGTTTATTAATTAATCCCCTCCACCTCCACAACCTCCACCTCCACAACCTCCACCGCCATCACCACCGCCATCG
>DEYT01000018.1:14698-17987 GCA_002364975.1 Opitutia bacterium UBA3151
CCATCACCACCGCCATCGCCACCGGCATTACCCCGAAACAGCTCGCCTTTGAGATAATTATTAAATGTACTTAAACCAATAATAAATCCCCACACACCCAAGACCCACCTTGCCACAATCGACTCCCCGACATTATAAAACTCAGCTAGGGATGTTCTTACGCTGGGAACCAGAAGACCGATACCAAGAATTACAAACACATAAAGTGCAACTTTTACTACCCTTTTAACCATTTTTTCATTTGTTGCATAAAATTTCAAATAACACTTAAGTCACCAAAATTATAATATAAGACAATTTGTTAGTGTTTACCTTACGAGTCAAATAAATACTGGGTTTGAGCTTAAGGATTATATATTAAATCTAAGCTACCTAAGAATAAGATAAATTAGATACACCAAGATCAAACAGAGAAACCATTTGAGTTCGCTTCTTCGCAACAACACGAAATTCTTGGGATCAACAAGTTTAATTCTACGATCTGAATTAAACCGAATCGAACTATCCGGCCAAATCCTTGATGGTGCCTCCTCTTGGAAAATTTTTCTGTATGAACTTAAAGTATTTTCGTAATACCCGATAAACTTTTCTTCCTCATCTTTTCCACCTTTAGTAGGATTATGATGAGGGGTTTTGCTTAGCTTCGGCACAAATTCTAACCAATAATCTTTCGTGTAAAGCAGGTGAAGGTGCCAAACTTCATCTACATCCCTCGATGGAGTTACTGGATGTTCGCATCTACAAAGAAGATACATAAACCGTTTATATTCTTCAATTGCTTCAAGGGTGAATTTATGAGACCAGTTATTTTCATAAGCCAGTCGATTTTGGAAGCCATATTCTGCATTACCAAGACCAATCTCATGAGCCTTGATGTTATCCCATAATTCGTCTTGAATATATTTTGGATCAATTTTCATGGGTTAGAAATTCGCTTCTATTTTTTTCCAATCAGTTTTCATCCTACATTTAGACCTATTTTGCAAAATTTATTTAAATCCAAAATACTTAACTATTATTACAATTTGCAACTGAAAGCTTGCCATCGAATTAATTTTAATAAAAATGATTCAAAACCCCTAGGTGCCCATAATGAATGATTTTGACTTTTCTGCGATTGTACAAAATGCCAAGGATGTTGTAATTGTAACCGAAGCCTCACCAATAGATGCCCCGGGACCTAAAATTATTTATGTGAATGATGCTTTTACCGAGACAACTGGCTATTCTGCAGCAGAGGTCATTGGTGAAACACCACGGATTTTTCAAAAGGAGGGAACCGATAAGGAAGAACTTTCTAAGATTCGTGATGCTCTCGAGAAAAAAGAACCGGTCCGGGTAACCCTTCGAAATTTCTCTAAAACGGGTAAAGAGTACTGGGTGGATATCAGTATTTTACCTCTTCGGGATTCCGAGGGTGAAGTGACTCATTTTGCTTCGATTCAGCGGGACATAACAGAGTACAAAAAATTAGAGCAAGATCTTCAAATTTTGTGCAGGACTGATCCCTTGACCACGGCTGCAAACCGTAGAGCCTTTAATGAAATTTTATCGCAAGAATTTTCCCGCTTCAAAAGAAGTCAAAAAGAATATGCTTTGATTATGATTGATCTTGATCATTTCAAGTCCATCAACGATCAACACGGGCACAGCGTGGGGGATCAAGTTTTAATTGAAGTAACTGAAAGATGTAAGGATAACATACGGGTTCATGATATTTTGGCCCGTCTGGGAGGAGAAGAATTTTGCATCCTTCTTCCATACACTGAATCCAAGCAGGCAAAAAAGGTAGCCGAAAGACTAAGAGAAAAAATTGAAATTAAACCAATCATTGTTGATGGTTTAAGGGTAAAGGTAACCATTAGTGTTGGGATTTCTTTGGTCTCAACCAGTGACGAAGATGGTCACCAAGCAATGGAGCGGGCCGATCAAAAACTTTTCCAAGCTAAGGAATCTGGCCGAAACCAGATTTGTGCATGATCTAATTTCCCTTTTAATTTTTTTTCTTTTTTACAAGATTTTATCACAATTAGCATGTATTAATGATGCCATTGGCCTTGCCCAGACGAAGATTTTTAAATCATTCATTTGCATCGATTCCTTTTTTTTGTACCCCTGGGCTGATGGCAGAAGCCCTCACCCTTACTCCCAGACAAACCGAAGGACCTTTTTATCCAGATAAGATGCCTTTGGATTCCGATAATGACCTCATTATCATTAATGATTCCCTAACCCCTGCGATTGGCACCATCGCCTATCTCAGTGGAAAAGTTACGGACATCAAGGGAGCCCCCATCCGGAATGCATTGGTTGAAATCTGGCAAGTGGATAACCACGGTATTTACCTACACAGCCGCGGTGGACCAAGGTCTAAGCTCGATTCTAATTTCCAAGGGTATGGGAAATTTTTGACCGATTCCAAAGGGATGTATTCTTTTCGTACCTTAAAACCAAGCCCTTATTCTGGAAGAACCCCTCATATTCACATGTCGGTCTCTAGCAAGGGTCAGCAGAAACTGACTACGCAATGCTATGTTCAAGGCGAACCCAGAAATAAAATGGATTTCATTCTCAAAAAAATAAAGGATTCCAAGGCTCGAGAATCCCTTATCGTTCCCTTTCAGCCAATGAAAGGCTCCAAACTTGGAGAACTTACCGCCCGTTTTGATATTGTACTTGGATGGACTCCTCAGGATTGATCTCTGGACTACTCCATAAAGTCATAAACAAGAACTTTGTCTATTAAAGGGAGTAATATCTCTTCTTTCGCTTTTTGGTGCCTTGGATGATCCAAGTATTGCTGCAAGGCGGTTTCATCTTGGACTTGAACCAAAATACCCAGATCAAAACTATCGTCCACTATTTTTCGATCACTCAATACCACTCTTCCCGCCTGAGCATCCAAAACTCCCGGAATCGATTGAAAGCTTTTTGTCATAGCAATGATCTTTTCAATATTTTCTCTATCACCTGATTTCTTCAGCCAACAAAGCACAATATGATTAAGTTTTTTCTCGTCTTCAATTTGATTGGCATTCTCAGAATCAAACTGGAAGGATGCAGAAAAACATCCACAAAGAAAAAGAGGTAAGAGAAATTAAGATATCTGTATTTTCATACCTCTTGCTATTAATTTTCTTAAAAAGAGTCAAAGGATAGAACTTTAGGAAATTAGAAGACTTTAAAAAACTTAAATGAGATAATGAGTCAAAAAACCTTAAGTTTTTATTAAAGTCCATCCCTCCCCTGTCGATTGTATGGATAATCACATTCAATTTAATTCGTAATT
>DEYT01000018.1:18366-18777 GCA_002364975.1 Opitutia bacterium UBA3151
GCGTTCGATGAGCACACCAAGATTAATCGACATCTTCAAACCGGAAAGCGTGTCATGAATGCAAGCGACGATGCCGGAGAGGCTAGTAAATTGGGTAAGACTAAGATGGATTTAATTAAAAATCGTATGATTCAGGGAAATTTACAAAACTCACTTTCCCTGCTTCAAGCACAGGATGGCATGTTCAAGGTAATTGGTAACATTTTGGACCGTAGTTCCGAGCTCAAAATTCGTTTTGATTCTCCGGTTGCGAACGCCGCAGAGAAGGAAGCCTACAACAAGGAATTTACCGAACTCCAAGGCGAGTTGCGATCCATTGCCCAATCCAAATGGAATGGAATTAGCCTATTCTCCACTCAAGATTCAAGAACTTTATTCGGTGCACCGGTTGATACCCCCGATCTATTGCAA
>DEYT01000011.1:0-4347 GCA_002364975.1 Opitutia bacterium UBA3151
GACACCCTCCGCTTGGTTTATGAAAGGAATGAAGGGGATCTGAAAATGGGAACTTTAGTTGACAGTCTTCCTAATGAAGTACCTCTGATTCGGGATAGAAATATGTATACTCTGGGAGTGGAGAGCTTGTTGGCTTATTATGGTTTGGATTCTTCAGCAGTGGAAATACAAGATGATGGAAAACATTTCGTGATGAAAGGTAAAGATGGATCTACGCTGGTCGATTGCGAACTAACAGAAAAACAATTTCTTGAAGTTAATTGGTTTTCAAAGTGGACGGAAGAAATCATTGAGAAAAAACTGATGATGGAGGCAAAAAGGGCTTATGGAGACGAAAATTATGAGAAATATCTTGAATTAATCCCATCGATATTAATGAATTTCCTAAACCGGGTTGATAATTTAGAAGACAAAATGGCTTCCGAGCCGGAAGATTCCCCTTCCTTGCTTAAATCGTTTTGGTACTGGTTATCGGGAACTTCAGCAAAGGTTCCTAATGCGTCTGCTTTGTTGGAAGAAATGAGGAATCTTGGTCTGGATGAAAACTTAATCACTCAAGCTGAAAAACTTTTGGATAACGACAACTTCGAAGAAATTCCAAGTTTTGATCAACTAACCCAAATCGTGGATGGAATCGCCTACTATTTTATTCCCCCAAGTCTTGAATCTCCATTTAATCCAATGTGCGGCATGCGGGATGTCTTGCAAAATGCGAAATTTCAAGACCAAGTTAGTTCGACCATCCAATTATTAGAGGAAAAGATTGAATTTTTGGAAGGACCCGGTGCTATGGGTAAAATTGAAAAAGCATTATTGGAACAACCGGAAAATGAAACTTTGCTTGCTAAGAAAAAGGAAGTAGAGGCTGCCATTTCAACCAACAAAAGCAATCTGGCTGAGCAAAAAGATGAACTTTCTATAATTAATGAATTCTTTGCATGTTTTGAAAATGCAATTGTCTTGATCGGGCCTGAAGAGAAAACATTTCAAGACTTGGCCCCAACTCCATTTGATGATGCCTCAGTTCCAAAAGTAAGTGTTCATGGGAACCTAATCAAAACGCTAACAAATGATCTCTTTATTTCTAGATATCCAAAAGTTGTCGATTACGCTGTCACTCTGATTATCTGTGTGATTATGGCTCTGCTTGCAGTTTATCAAGGGAATCGTGCCAGCTTTATTAATTCTCTAGGAATTCTTTTTTTGATCGGTTATGTATACTTGGGCTTTTTGGTATTTGAAAAAACTCAAACGGTTTGGCCTATTGCGACACCGGCATGTGCTGGATTGAGTACATCTTTCATTGGTCTTGGGGTGATGGTGGTAATTGAGCAAAAAGCAAAAAGTCGCATGAAAGGGATGTTTGGAAGTTATGTTTCTTCAGATCTTGTTGAACAAATGGTTGAAAAGGGAAAAGAACCATCTTTAGGAGGCGAAGAGACTTCCATCACTGCATTTTTTAGTGATGTTCAAGCATTCTCAAGTTTTTCAGAATTACTTTCGCCAACCGGCCTGGTCGATTTAATGAATGAGTACCTCACCGCGATGACTGATATTCTTACCAAAGAAAAGGGAACCCTTGACAAATATATCGGTGATGCGATCGTGGCGATGTATGGTGCTCCACTTCCGATGGATAATCATGCCTACCAAGCTGTAAAAACAGCCTTACTAATGCAGCAAGAGCAATTAAGATTGCGTGAAAAATGGTCTACGGAGGCAGATACATGGGGTGAATGCCATGATCTTGTTTGCAAGATGCAAACTAGAATTGGCTGTAATACCGGTACTGCAACTGTTGGCAATATGGGTGCTAAAGATCGCTTTAATTACACCATGATGGGAGACATGGTAAACTTGGCTGCCCGTTGCGAGAGTGGAGCCAAGGCATATGGTGCATACATTATGATTACCGAGGAAACCAAGCTTGCATCCGAACAGCACAAGGACGATATTGACTTTCGTGATATAGCCTTTCGCTTTCTAGATAGGATTGTAGTCAAAGGTCGTTCCCAACCTGTAGCGATGTATGAACCTACCGGTTTCATGGACGAGCTTTCTCAGGAAACTCAAGATTGCCTCGATTGTTTTAGCCATGGAATAGAAAAGTATTTGGCTCAAGACTGGGATGCTGCACTCAAAATGTTTGAAAAGGCCAAAGGAATGGAGCCAAATAAACCTGGTATTACTCCTGGGGTTAATGATAACCCTTCGATGATTTTGATTGATCGTTGCCAAGTAATGAAAGAAAACCCTCCAGGTGACGACTGGGATGGGGTTTATGTTATGACAACAAAATAATGAAGTCGTGCTGAAATTATAACGATCTACTTCAAGAAATAATCAGGTTCGCTGTTCACTTTCCACTTAATGTTACATCCCAAACTTGGCTTTTGAACTTTTGGTGGTTGCTCGCCATCAACTAGTAATCTCATGGCTTCAATCAAATCTTTCCCATCTACTTTGATCGAGTTCCCAGGTCGGGATGAGTCATATTGTCCTCGATAAAAGAGTTCTTTCTCCCGATTGAAGAGAAAGAAATCTGGGGTGCAAGAAGCTTGATACAATTTGGCTACCGATTGATCTTTGTCGTGGAGGTAGGGAAAAGAAAAGCCTTTTTCCAGGCCCAATGCCTTCATTTTATCTGGAGCATCAGCCGGATAATTTACTTGGTCATTCGAGCAAACTCCGAGCACACAAAAACCCTGTGCATGCCATTCGTTTAATTTGCTCCCAAGATGATCCAGAAGATGAATAACATAGGGACAATGATTACAAATAAAACAAATGAGGTAGCCTTCTGAAGCTGAAATTTTTGAAAAATCGAAAGTTTTACCCGAAATTGTATCGGTTAGAAGAAAATTTGGAGCTTTACTGCCGAGTGGCAGCATATTGGAGGATGTGGCGACCATAAGAATTTGTTGTATATTTATAAGGGTTAATCAGAGGAAGCTAATTTCTTGCCATACTTTGAAAAATAAGCAGCTAAAATATCTCGAGCAACGGGAGTAGCGGTCAAGCCACCTTGGATTTGGTCTTGAGGGATAACTCCTTCCACAAGGACTGCAATCGCAACACTTGGCTTCTCTACTGGAGCAAAACCAATGAACCAAGCAAGGTTCAATTCCATGTTCCGATTTCTCCATTGTCCGGTTCCTGTTTTACCGGCGATGGATATACCATCTATTTGGCATCTTCTTGCGGTACCTCTAATTGTGGCAAGGTGCATGCCTTCTATAATCGCTCCATAACTTGTTGCGTTTACTTCAAGGTCTGGAAGTGCTTTGGGATTTATGCTGTTTTGCTTGATTATAGATGGTTCGAAACGGGAAACTTTCTTCCCAATTTTGGCCGCGAAGCAAGCCATCTGAAGGGGGCTTTGTCTGAGCCCACCTTGGCCAATAGAGATGTTAAATGTATCTTCCAAGGTCCACTTTACCCCTAAAGTCTTTTTTTTCCAAAGTGGATCGGGTACGATTGGTGAATCCCTAAGAGTGGGAAGTTCCAAGCGTGGATTTTCGCTGAATCCTAAATTTTTTGCCTCATCGATTAATTTTTCATGTCCAATTTTTTCGGCACATCTGAAAAAATAAACATTACAACTTTGTGAAATTGCCTCTTTCAAATTTAATTCTCCATGTTTTCCTGGAAAAACATGACATTCCATTCCCCTGTAAATCCCTTCACAATTTAGTTTTTCCTGTGGATCCAGAATGTGATTCCTGGCTCCGGCAAGTGCAGTCACAAGTTTAAAAGGCGAAGCAGGTGCATAACCAGGGTGATAAGCTCTTGGAAGCCATGCCTCTTTTCTTTGAATCTTATCGTACGCAGATTGTGAGATGAACGGGGTAAGGTTTTGTAGGTTGTATGTGGGCATGCTTGCTAGAACCAAAACTTCTTGGGTTTCTAAGTCTAATAAAACAGCAGCCGCTGGAGGAAGCATTGGTGGGGCCAGATCAAACTCTTCTTTTTCTTCATCAGGTTTGGAAAGTACGCCTTCGGCATAAAGACGTCGAAGCAGCCGGTTTGCATCATTTTGAGTACCTTTAAATCCAGCAACCGTTGATGCTTGCTTTCCGCTAAGTGGAAAGGGAGCGTCGACAAAGGCAGAAATTAAGAGCTCAGCCCTAACTTCAGTTTCAAGATTTCCTTGCAGAGCCTTCTTTGTTCTTCGTTCGATTGTCTTTTGCCAGTCTTCGTCTGGTAACACTCGGTTACTAGCAACCTTTTGGACCATTTTATAAAGTGATTTTTCCGCTATGTTTTGTAAGTCTTGATCCAGACTAAGTTGAACTGATTTGCCCTTTTGCGATGCTTTCTTCTCCATTCTCTCGAAGCGATAACCCA
>DEYT01000011.1:4766-26718 GCA_002364975.1 Opitutia bacterium UBA3151
TCAAAAGTGGCAAGGTCTGAGCCTGATAAATTGGAATCTTTTGCTTGGTATCCACTACCGACATAGCCAAGTACATGGGCCGCGAGAGATTTTTGAGGATAATGACGAACTGATTTAGCTTGTACTTGTAATGGAGAATCAGTCGGAATGTTTTCTACCAAGGCAGCATATTCAGAGGGCAACAGATCGGTTGCAAGTTCAAGCGGCATTACCAGCCTCCGATTCCAATGCTTTCGAATTTCATCCATGGAAATCTTTTTTTCCCGTTTTGTCATTTGGTTAACGGTATGGAGATACTTTTCAACCACTGACAATCTTGCTTCCCAATCCAGCGAAAAGCCACTCGTTGAAAATTCATAAGGAGAAGATTCCTTATCAATTTGTGAAAATAATGAGGCAAAAAGATTTTGTTTTTTGGATTTTTCCTCGCCCAAGTTTTTGGGCATACCATTCTTTCCTAGATCGAAATCCAAACTGAATAATCCAGCCGCATTCACCCTGATTCTTTGTTCTGCGTTTAGCACCCTAAACTGTTCAATTTGAGAGGAAGAAGGAGGGATTTCACAGCTCCAAGTTCCTTTGCTATCAATATCAATATCGATTCTTTGATCTCCCAGAAAAACTTTGATTCTATCAAAAGAACTTTGAGCAGACAGAGATTCTCCAAAGACCCTAATCCTTCTATGCCTAATAAATTCTTCTTCATAACACCGAATGATTAGCTGACCCAATGACAGATTCTCTTTCTTGTTTAGTAATTCTCTCAATTCATAAGCCATTCGTCTCAAATCTACTTTCCTTTGCCAAATTTCCTGCTTCAATTGCTCAACATGTAGAACTGCAGCAAAATTTGCTCGGTTGCCAATTAGCAAGTTTCCATTTCTATCAAGCACATCACCTCTTGCTCCAGGATTTATTATTCTTCTTTGACCCTGTTTTCTTTCTTTTATTTGGTACTCATCTGCTTGAAATACCTGCCTGAAGATCAAAAAGATGCAAATGGTTGAAAAGAGCACCACATAGATCACTTTAAATAAGAGGAGTCGTCGTCCCTCTGGGTGGTGCTTTTCGATAATCTTTGTCATTATATTTTATCTTTTTCGAATATGGAATCGAAGATCAAAAGAGATTGTAAGTTTAGTTTGCTGAACCAAGGGCAAAGCACAAAGAACAGCAAACTTGAAATGCTTACATCAACCATAAAACGCAAAGCATCCCAGGAACCCATTTTGAAATGGTAAAGAAATAAAAGTAAAAATAAACCGCAAGAGATCAAAAAATTTATTATTAAATGAATTATGAAAGGTCTAGATGTGTTGTCGTAGGTTTTCGATTTTAGTGTGAGTTCTAAAAAAAGAAAACATAGTAAAAGACTAAAAACATGAAAACCAAGCGGCGTACTGTAGATGTGATCTAATGAAATACCCGTTAAAATAATAACTATTTTGCTCCTTACAGGATCCAAGTGTATCAACGCAGGAAATAAGAAAAGGGCAGGTAGATATAAAAAAATCCCAAGAGAACTTACACTATGATTAATCAAACCATTGAGATGTAAAATAATTTGGTTAAGGAATAGGAGGATGGTTGCATGAAGGTTTTGCTTCACAATTTAATTTTGTGGGACCAGCACCGTTACCTCTTGCAAACTACATAATTCTTTACTCATTACGACCTGGCCCATTTGAAAAAGCCCATCCTTTCCGCCTTCTAGTTCAACAACTTTTCCAAGCGATATCCCTTTGGGAAAGGTTCCACCTAATGGAGAAGTAATTAGTGAGAGAGGTTTTGTTTTTGAAGCAGAAAGATCTTGTGGCACATCGTACACAATTCCACTTGGAATGCCTCCCAAAGAAATGCCGTTTCCTTGAAAGGTAACAGGTCTTTCATCTCCTGCAAAATGAGCAACGATTCGGAAGCTTGTATTGGTAATCAATTCTATTTCACTGCTCCTTGCCCCAACGGTATGAATTCTGCCGACAACTCCATCCTTAAAAATAACCCCCAACCCCTTTTCAAGGCTGGAATTTTTACCCTTCCTTAAAGAGATACTCTGCCACCAACTCGGTAAAGAGCGCCGAGTTATTCTTGTAATTACAGGTTGGTATAACACAGGTGGATCTAAATCTAATTCTTTCTCTAGGTTTTGAATCCTAAGTCGGAGGCGACGGAGGCGGTCTGCCTCTTTTGAAAGAGATTCAATGTTTTTTACTTGAAGTGATTGGTTATGCCCAATCCGTTGTATTTGTTTTCCATTTTCGATTAAAGTTTTTTTGGAGTCGCTAAGGTGGCCCCAATAATTAGAGAGGTCATCAAGTCGGGATGAAACATCCCATAAAGGAGCGTGGAACTCTGAGAATCCTGACTTTACCGCAAGCTTCCAAGATGAGGGAACGCCCCACCAAAGCAGGCAAAACAAAGCAAGGTAAAAGAAAGGTCTAGATTTTGATTTTTCTCTCAGATTTCCAAAGCTTTTATCTTACTGAGTAACCAGCCGATCAACTTGTTCACGACTCAGCGTACCGAGCAAATTAAGAAATTTACCCGTTCCGTTAGCGACACAACAGAGTGGATCATCCGCCTGGATGACTGTGAGCCCAGTAGCATCACTGATGACTTGATCTAAGCCCCTTATCAAAGCACCTCCGCCAGCCAAAACAATGCCACGATCAATAAGGTCAGCTGAGTGCTCCGGTTGACATCGATCCAAAGCATTTTTGACAAGATCAACGATTTGGGTCACGACTTCTTTTAAAGCCTCTTCCCTTATTTCTTGAGAAGTAATATGTTTAGTTACAGGCAATCCTGCAGTTGCGTCTCTGCCACGCACATCCATGGAAATTTCTCCGGTATCGAGCGGAGCAGCCGAGCCCACGGTAAATTTAATCTCTTCTGCAGTACGCTCCCCGATCAATAGCTTATACTCCCTTTTCATATACGCCACGATAGCCTCATCCAGTTCATCTCCACCGACTCGTATACTCCTTTGATAGGAAACACCCGAAATAGAAATGATAGCGACTTCGGTCGTACCACCACCGATATCTACAATCATATTTGCGTACTCTTCATCAATCGGTAGCCCAGCACCAATGGAAGCAGCCATAGGTTCACCCAAAAGTAGGACCTCTCTGGCACCAGCTCTAATAGCAGAGTCCTTAACAGCCCTTTTTTCAACAGCGGTAATTCCTGAGGGTACGGCAATTACCACACGAGGTGGTACGAGTTTTCTCTTATCCACCCTTTCGATGAAGTATCTAAGCATGGCTTCCGAGATTTCAAAATCAGCAATCACACCATCTTTCATTGGGCGCAAAGCTTCAATCGTTCCGGGAGTTCTTCCAAGCATTCTTTTGGCATCGGCTCCAACTGCACAAACTTTCTTGCTCGTCTTGTACCTAGCAACCACGCTAGGCTCACGCAGGACAATTCCACGGTCACGAACGAAAACCAAGGTATTGGCAGTGCCTAAGTCGATTCCAATGTCATTGGAGAGAAAGCCGAAGAAATTTCCTATCATAGAATTATTGCAGTTAGAATGTTTTCTCTCTGTTTTCTGTCCGAAGTCAAAGCCAAACAACTAACATTTGATAATTTAGTACTTTTTCTAGTAGAAAATTTCATTTTATTTGGACAGATCTTGATTTAACTTTTTTGCGATTTAACAAAATTAGAATTATTCCACCGAAAAGTAAAAACAATGAGTAAAACTGCCCTCTGGATAAATTCATAATTGGCGATGCATCTGGCTGTCGGAAAAATTCATTCCCAAATCTACAAATTGCATACAAAATCAGAAATTCACCGGAAAGATGCCCTGGAATACTTTTAGTAATATTGCTATTCCAAAATCGGTATTGAATATATATAAAAGGAATGAGACCTTCAAATACAGCGGCATATAGTTGAGATGGATGTCTGGCGATTTGGAGTGCAAAATCCGGTGCTTTAGGAAATAAAACGCCCCATGAGACCTCGGTTGTTTTACCCCACAACTCACCATTAATAAAGTTTGCTATTCTTCCAAAAAATAGGCCGGGAGGCACTACGCTAACGATAAGGTCAGCAACGGGTAGAATATGTTGTTTAGAGTGCCGAGCGTACCAAATCGTGGCAATGATCACTCCTAGAAACCCACCGTGACTTGCCATCCCGCCTTCCCATACTCGTAGTAGAATTAGAGGATCTTCAATGAATTTATTGAATTGATATAATAGAAGGAAACCAATTCTTCCGCCTAAGAGAACGCCCAGAACTTGAAAGGTCATCAAATTCAAAATCTGATCCCCTTCATAAGGACTTCTTGCTTTCTTGTGATAAAGATTAAGTAAAAGAATGGCTGTTAAAAATCCCAAAAGGTATGAAACCCCGTACCACCTGATACCTCCTGGTCCCCAATTCCCCCAAGACTCAGGGAACTTCCACAAAAAGGGACTTAAGTTGTGACTCCAATAAGAAGAAAGTTCCGTGAAAATCATAAAATATTAGCTAGTCGAGTCTTCTGGCAAAGCTAACTTTTCAATATGTTTTCTTTTTGCAAGTTCTCTCATGTCTACGGCAATATCATCATGCTCAAAAATCTCTTGCCCCAAGATACTTTCAATAATGTCTTCCATTGCAAGCACTCCTACAACTGATCCAAACTCATCCACAACCACACACAATTGAATATGTTCTGCCAGTAGTAACCTCAATGCTTTATCAGCAGATACATTTTCCGGAATGAAAGTAGCGTCAAGAGCGATTTCTTCCAGTTTCAATTCTTGTTTGGTTTCAACCATTGAATTATGCAAATCTCTTCTTCGAACAATTCCTGTAATATGATCAATGCTTTCCTTGAAAATTGGGATTCGGGCAAAAGGAATATTGGGGTTTTCAAGAAAAGCATCCTCAACAGATAATTTATCATCCAAGGCAAACATTACCGTCCTAGGAGTCATGATTTCATGAACCGGGACATCATCTAATTTTAATGCATTTGTAACCCAATCTTTTTCTTCTCTGGTTATGGTGCCTTCTTTGGCTCCCTTTCTCGCCAGTAGTATAATTTCTTGCTCATCGCTTTCTTCGCTTTTTTCTTTTGCAGGAACTACTGCTTGAACTGTTGCCTTACAAACTTTTGAAAAAGGTGTCATTAATATTCGGACAAACCATAGCGGGTAAACGAGCATGTTCAAAAACTCGCTACGGTAGGAAACAGTAAGGTTTTTTGGAAGGATTTCGGCAAAGAATAAAATTCCTAAAGTCATACCAATTGCAAAGATGAGCAAGTTATTACCATTCCCCCCCAATGAATTTTCTGCAATACCACCCACAAGTGTTGCCCCAAGTGTATTGGCAATCGTGTTGAGACTGAGAATTGCTGAACTTGTCTCTTCTAGTTCATTTCGAAATTTTGCTAATAAATTTCCTCTCCTCGGAGAGGAAATCTTTAAATTCTCGATTTCAGCAGATGTGACACTCAAAATCATGGCTTCGAGGGTAGAGCAAAGCGCCGAAATGCCAATAGTGAGAGTAATCGCTGAAACGAGTTCTATTGACATTACTACAGGAAGCGTTGGTCTTTGACGAAACCTAAAGACATTGTGGCTTATAAAAAGCCGCTTACAGTTAAATGCAAGCAAGTAAGATTTAAGATAGCTAATGAAAAAACTAATTCTAAACTCATTTCATGAGTCAAAAGGTGCCAAGTTTTCCCCGTTTGCTGGGTGGGATATGCCAATTTCCTACGGGAGCTCAATAAATGAGCATTTGGCAACTAGAGAGCAGGTAACCTCTTTTGATGTTAGTCACATGGGGGAAATTGAAGTAATGGGGAAAGAAAGCCAACGCTTTCTTTCATTTGTCCTTACCCAAAGCATTGAAAAATGTTTTGTAGGTGGATCAATTTACTCGCCAATGTGTAACCATAAGGGAGGAACCGTTGACGATTTAATTGCCTACCAAAGGTCTGAAGACAATTTTTTACTTTGCGTCAATGCCTCCAATACGCAGAAAGATTTTGAGCACCTCAAAGAACATGCGAAAGGTTTTGACTGTGAGTTGATAAACCAATCATCGGAATTTGGACAACTAGCTATTCAAGGCCCACTAAGTAATGAGAAAATCTCACTTTTATTGGGTCAAGAAATTGCAAAAATTCGTAAGATGGAGTTTCGAGAATTTAGCTGGGGGAGAACTAAAATTCTTGTAGCAAGAACTGGTTACACTGGAGAAGATGGTTTTGAGATTTATTGCCCATCTGATCATCTTCTGAGCCTTGCTAATGCCTTAGAAGAATTATTCGAAAGCTCTAGTTCGAATTGGGCTGGGCTAGCTGCCCGAGATACTCTTAGGCTGGAGGCGGGATTCCCTCTGTACGGAAATGAGCTGACAGATGAAATTTCCCCTCTGCAAGCTGGATTAGAATGGTGTGTTGCATTAAACAAGGATGACTTTATTGGAAAGCATTCCCTTTTATCGGAAAAACAGGCAGGACTCGCGGGAAAGGTGAGATTCTATCGAGCAGAAGGAAGACGGATTCCGAGATCTGGAATGAAGGTAATCCAAGGAGGTATAGAGATTGGTAGGGTTCTTTCTGGAGGGTACTCACCCTCAATACAACTACCTATAGGAACGGTGTGGACTTCTAATGATTACAACAGCCAACTCTCCAGTGAGGTTGAAGTAAGAGGCCAACTTGTTGAGATTAAGTATGGTAAGCCTGTTTTAAGAGAATTGAGGAAGCAAAAATAATCGTTATTGTTTATTTTCGTAAAAACCCTTGATAATAATGTCCACACCTTGGAAATTATCGAAACTTAGTTTCTCGACCATAATTGTTTCCAATTTGTTTTTTAGATCAGAGCGAGTTTCTTTAATATTGCAGTCAGGTCTAACATTAAGCCTCACATGTAATCTAAGCCCATTTCCGACTTTTCGAATTGAAGAGTTTGGGAGATGAATTTCTGGAATATCCTCGCAAGTTCTTTTCACTAGTTCTTGGAGTGCATGCGGGGTGATTTGCACTTTTCCATCATCATCTGAAAAGACGGGAACCAAATCCTTTTTCATTTTCCGTAAAGACCAAAGAACAAGTATCAGAAAAAGAAAAATTAAAAAAATGTACCAGTAAATAGGACTATCTAAAGCCTCGCTTAGAGACCAATAGTACAGTGTTTTTAAATCATCAAGTTTCACCTTATTGGTATTCAGAGGCGATTAAGTAGTTTTTTCATTCCACTGAAGATCATCAGCTTCTTTATCTGTGGCTTCGAGTTTAATGTCGTCAATGACAACATCAATGTTTTTAACATGATTTCCAGTCATCGCTAAAATTTGGTCTCTGATAGCTTCTTGTATGGATACTCCAACCTTGGCTAAGTCGACCCCGAATTCTAGCACCACTCGAACTTCAATGTTATATCCACCATCGGCGGACTCTGATACTTTGACTCCTCTTTCAGATTCTTTTTTTGAGAAAAAGTCTGTAAGACCTTCTACTACTCCAGCGCCACCAACATTAACTACTCCAGTTACGGACTGGGTTGCTAGACGAACAATTCCAGCAACTACACTATGATTAATCCTTATTGAACCGAGTTCACTGGATTCTTCAGAGATTGTGGGTATGGAATCTTCCGTGTTATCGTCCTTTTGTTTTCTTGTCATTTGTTTTTTACCTCATTATCGGATTTTTCAAATATTTCTTTGGGTGCTCTAGCTAAGAAATCTTCTACATAAGCTGTAGTGGCTTCACCTTGGCGAAACGCAGGATCTAAAATTACTGCTTTTATAAATTCAATATTGGTGTCAATTCCACGGATTAAATATTCGCTTAAAGCACGATACATGCGATCAAGTGCAATTTTGCGGGTTCTGCCATAAGTTATCAATTTGCAAATCATACTATCATAGTGCGGACTTACTGTGTAGCCACCGTATACATGTGAGTCCACTCGAACACCATGCCCACCAGGTGCATAATATAATCCGATTGTACCAGGAGATGGAATAAACCCCTTCGATGGGTTTTCTGCACATATTCTACATTCGATAGCATGCTTGCTAAGGGCAATATCTTTCTGGGAAAAAGAAAGACGATTACCAGAAGCAATTTGAATTTGTTCCTTGATTAAGTCGACCCCCGTTGCCTCTTCAGTAACGGCGTGCTCAACTTGAATTCTCGTGTTCATTTCGATAAAATAAAAGTTACCTTTCGCGTCTACCAAGAATTCAATCGTTCCAGCATTTATGTAATCTGCAGCTTGTGCTGCCTTTATGGCAGCTTTTCCCATACGATTGCGTAGGCTTTTATCGAGAAAAGGGGAGGGGGATTCCTCAATAACTTTTTGATGCCGACGCTGGACCGAGCAATCACGCTCACCGAGATGGATTATATTTCCATGCTTGTCAGCAAGAACTTGGAATTCAATGTGTCTGGGATTTTCCAGATATTTTTCGATATACAATGAACCATCACCAAAAGCTTTTTCTGCTTCCAATCTGGCAGACTGGAATTCTTTTGCAAAAGTTACGGCATTGTGAGCAATTCGCATTCCCCTACCCCCACCTCCAGAAACTGCTTTGATAATAACAGGAAAACCAATTTTCTGAGCAGTTTTCGTAGCAATTTTTTCGTCAGCAATTGGACCATCACTGCCTGGAATGATGGGAACACTAGCTTTGGATACGGTTTCCCGTGCTCTGGCTTTATGTCCCATTTGTCTGATGGTCTCAGATTTTGGACCAATAAATGTTATGTCACAAGATTCGCATTGTTCAGCAAATTCAGCGTTTTCAGAAAGAAATCCGTATCCAGGATGAATAGCATCGACATCAGCGAGCTCTGCAGCACTCAAAATTCGATCTGCTCTTAAATAGCTTTCATTTCCGGGAGCAGGTCCAATACAAATTGCTTCATCAGCAAGCTGCACATGTAAAGATTGTTCGTCAGCCTCGGAATAAACTGCGAGGGTTTGAATCCCAAGTTCTCTGCAAGCCCGAGCAATTCTTAGGGCAATTTCTCCTCTGTTCGCTATCAATATTTTGCGAATCATTATGACAAATCAAATTATTTGATTTTGAAAAGAGGTTGTCCATATTCAACGCTATCACCATCCTGTGCACGAATATCGACAATTTCACCTGAAACATCAGATTGAATCTCATTCATGACTTTCATTGCCTCAATGATACAAAGTACATCTCCTTTGTTAACATGATCTCCAATTTGTACGAACGCCGCATCATCAGGGGATGGTTTTCGGTAAAAAGTTCCTACCATTGGCGACATAAAATTTGATTCGTCATCTTCGACAGTTTCCTTGACTGGTTTTTCGTTAATTTGGGGAGCTTGGCTAGTTTGATTTACTGGAGGAGCAATTGTTTGAGTAACGATTGTCCCAGAACCTGGTCTGCCAAGTCTAAGTTTTAGGTCTTGGGTCTCGATCTCCAAGTCGGAAAGATCTGATTTTTGCATCAAAGAGATGATCCCTTTAAGTTCGCTTAAGTCCAAAGTAAATTTCCTCCATTTAAATATTTAAAGTTTGAGATCCTTAAGTTTTAATAATCGATTTAATATGAATAGCAAAGGATAAAAGAAGCGCACTGTTTTAGATTTTACCTTTAGTTTGATTATTCCACCGTTGGGTTATGCCATGGTCCCGCGACTTTGAATTCTACTATTTTTGAAAATGGATCAGTGATCTCTTTAAAACCAGGTATAGGAAGATTACCTGCCGGATTTATCCGACCTGTTAGGTCTAGTTCTCCGTTTGAAAGATTTAGATCACCTTTAGACGAAATACTTGAAATTGCACCATTAAGTTCCAAAGGGGAAAAATGAATATTTTCGTGATCAATAGTAAAGACTGCGTTTAAAGTTTCAAAGGAAACGGATACAAATGGTAGTTTTAAATTTTGGAGCAGAGGCAAGAGTTTTAATTTGTCGAAAGCGGATAATGTAAGCTTATCAAATACGGACAATAAAGGAGTAAAAATATCAATTTGGCTAAGATTCTTCTGTTTTAGCTCTAAAATTCCAGAACCTTTAAACTGAAGCAGATTGGAAAGTGGACCCACCGCTTGTAATGATAAATCAAAGCTACCATTGTTATCATCAAATTGGAGACTAGAACCTGATTCTTGAACTTTTAGATCTTGGGAATTAAAAACTTTTATTTCCGGTGTCAGAGAATTCATGAACCTGTGAGTGTTAATGTCCTTCAAACTCATGTTAACAGATATTGTATCTGAATTGTTTGAATTATTAATATCAAACGAAAGAGAAGATCGCCCACCAGCGAAATCTATCTGATTAAAATTTCCAGATGTTAAGTCGTTTCGATAAGATAATAATCCCTTTATTTCATCAATCTTTACTCCTTTGAATTGAAAATCCTCAGCAGAGGAAATTTTAATTTCGATCTCATGATCAGTGTTGGATCTATCTGATCGACATATTTTTCCCTTAACCTCGCAGTCTATTAAGGAAGCATTGAGTTCTGAAATCTGAGACTTAATTGTCTCCCCAAGGACATTTCTTCCTTTTTCAAGCGGATAATCTCCATTGAATTCAAGTTCTAAAAAATACGGTGACTGCGAATTTTTTCTAGGGAATTTTAAGGAACCCGAAACGGTTCCTTCTGCATGCGTTAAGTCAATGCATTTTACAAGGGTATCATTGTAGTCGACTGATACCTCGATGACAGAATTCTCAAATTCCATATCACGAAAAGAAAAACCCTTAGAATCAACCTTTCCGAATGTATGAGCATCCGTTGAGTTTTCTCCCCATATTCCTTTGATGTTGAAGGATCCAATGGGAATATCTTTGGTAAAATCAAAATCCAACCATATGCGCTCCCACCAACTTGGCATCCATTGATTAAGGTCAGTTGGTTGGCACGAACCTTCTACAATGAATTGATAATATGCTGGATTCCATCTTTGTGTGAAGTTTCCTTCCACCCTACTCGAACCAAAATCCCCATAAGCACTGTAAACAAATATATCTAGGTTTTCATTAATGGTCCCATCACCCAAAAAATTCCCGTAAGGAGATTCTAAAACAGAAAAATTATTGGCTGTTACATTAAATTGAAATAATTCCTCAGGTTTTAATGAAGAAATGCTTGAATTAATTTTCAGATTTAGCGAATCGCCATTGATCAATTTTCTTGTGCCCCTAGAATTAGTAAGCGATAGATTACAATTTTTAGGCACCACAGAGGTGTTTCCGACAAAATTAAGTAGATTATTTGATTTATAAATTGATAGGTGACTTTCACAGTACACAGAATAATTGAATAAAAATATATAACAATTCTCTAAAGAACCACTTATGCATACAAGACAATCCGGTAGTTGTCCTGAGAAAATCCCTTCAATTTGAGGGGAATTAAAAGACGAAATGTGTTCGATCTGGGTGTCGATTCCATTCTCAAAAATAAGACGAGTTTGAAGACGAATGTCTTTTATATTTAAAAAGTTTCTAGGATTTCCATATTTAAAATCTTTAAGCCCAAAAGTTTTTTCAATTATTAATTTTTCTTCAACTACTTTAGTATTAATTCTACCTATGAATTCACGGAACATTTCCTGTTGTGCTAATTTTTCAACTTGAGAAAGGCTGATTTCTAGCTCATCGTTAAGGAAGAAAACACTTTGTAAAGTAAAGTTAAACCTTTCATCAAAAAAGCGATCTAATGAAAGAGTGTCATAATACCTTTCGTCAGGCGCGAAGAGATTAAAATTAAAATATCTTTTTAACTCACTTAAATAGTTGGTATTTATCAAACCAATTATATCTAATGTAACATTATTGAAAAGAAATTTTGTTTTAAGGAAGTAATTGAATTTATTCAATGATAAATTAATATCTTTAATCAGTATAATAGAATCTTGTTTTGAGATAGAGACTTGATCGATATTTAATTTTTTAATGAAATATAACTCATCGAAAAAGATTTTTGGAAAATCTAGTTCAAACTCTATATTTTCTATTCGTATAACATAATTATTAGAAGATAAAAAATTTATTTTTTTTGAACTAAATTTATTGGGAAACTTATACTCTAAATTTTCGATAGAAATTGAGTTTTCATCTGCAATAATGGAAGCAAAGATTCTTGAAGCAACTGAAGGAATAGGAATGCTTATATCGAGAAAAAAAATAAATAAAACTTGAAATCCCAAAACAATGAATAAAAATATTTCAGAAAGTCTCTTTTTTTTCTTTATCGAATTGTATGCTTCATGCGGCTTCATGCATTATTCAACTAATTCCACAATTCCCGCATTTATGAATCTATCTTTTATTAAATTACTTACCTTTTCTTCTAAGATGAAGGTTTGATTCTGGTCTGGGATACCACCAAACCATTCCCCTGAGTCCTTCTTTTCGCTTAAAAGTAATTTAAACTTCGAGGAGTTGGTTTCGTCAATTAAATCAAATTTGAATTCCCAAGGATTCCAGTCGCCTGAATTCCAGACTCCGGTTGTTTGAAACGGATCATTTAAGTATTCCTTTACGCGAAATTGGGAATTGAATAATAAACTTTTCGTTGAATTTGATTCCGAAAAAATAATAGATCTGTTTTGGTCTATATATGTAATTTTTACAGAACCCTTACTTGAAATTGAAGTATTGAGTACTTTATTTTTAAAATAATATTTGTTTTTACAAAAAATATTATTATCCGGAATACTAATATACGACCTATTATTCGAATTATTTAGAAGTGATTTAAAGTATTTATCTGACGAATTGTCATTAATAATAGTGATATTAGTAATATTATTGTCAGTATACGTAATGCTATAATAAAATGTATTCAAATCGTTCTCAAAATCGAAACTTTTGACATCAATTCCGTCAATTGAAATATCTTCTATTTGTATATCATATAATTTATTGATGTAATCATTAACAATTAGTTGATCTCCTTCATACTCGACAATTATACCAGATGAATTGTGCTCTATTATCCATTCACCAACATTATTTTTTTGAATCTTATAACTTTTCGATCCAGATTTGATAAAGAATGATAGAATATGGTCTTTCGAACTTTTAAAAATTTTCTTTTCTCGGTATTTATCTTGCCAGTTTTGCATTACTTTCAGATTTTCTATATCCGTACTAAAATATGTGTTAGAATTACTTTTTCTACAGTATAGGAAATTCGACGATTTTGTAATGTGTAGATGAACTTTCTCTGAGTATCCCAATCCATTAATTTCAAAAGTCAATACCGGTATTAGATCACTTTTTAAATCTTCCGTTTCTATAAAATTATCGATTCTTGATGACAAAATTTTGTTTAATGCTGAGTTAATGAGTTCATTGTTTGCTGGTTCTGCATAAGGTTTCTCAAAATGCCATACTTCATCCTCGTTTTTACACAAAATAATTTGCTTCTCTTTTTGGTCATGTATTTCTGTAATATTAATTTTGTCGATACCATAAAGTGGTGTATTAAGGTAAGTAGATTTACTCCAAAAAACAGATGAAGGTGTTGAAAGATTAACGATGTCTTTTGACATTTTCCAGATAGCTTCTTCGGTATTTTCTCCGTTTTCTGAAAAAACAACGAAGATATTCGATTCATCCCTAGTTTCTTTTCCCAGTCTGATCGATAATTCTTTATTGTTACCCTGTAAGTGAATTGTTGTTGAGTTTTGGTTTAAACCGTAGTCTTCTAAAATTTCACCCCTTGCTTCTAAGTCTCTGCAATCAATGACAAACAATGGATTTGAATGTACGAGTTTTGTCGTAAGATTTGAAATGAGTAAGCCTTCTGCTTTCCAGTTGATCGGAGAGGTCAACAACCAATCCTCGTCCATTTTTTGTATTACTAGATTCTTTTCTACCTCTCCAGTAGATATTTCTATTCTTTCAAGAGTTTGAATTGTTTCAATCATTCGAGATGAAACATCATAAATATTTTCTTCTTCAGGATTAAAACTAAAGTAGATGAACAAGCCTACAGCCAAGTTGGCTAAAAGAAGAAATATTTTTGTTTTATTCACTATAGTTCTTTTCTCAGCCAGCTAACGAAAAAGCCTAATGCTACCACAAGAGCCGGAACAAGAATCGACAAATAGGTCATTTTCTTAAAATCTTTATCAGTCATCGATAAAGTATATTGATTAATTTTTTTTGGAGGAATGTTAAGGTAAGCACTGTTTTCATTTATCCAACGAACAATATTTCGGCCTAAATATTTGTTTCCCGAGTTCCTTTTTAAATTTTGATTTGAAAAAATTGTTGAACATCCCACCACCGCGATTTTACTTTTTTTGGTTTTAAACTTTGTTTCTGAAATCGCAACTACAGGAATAGGACCATCAATATCGAGCAAATTATTTTTTTGTGGTGGATTTTTTCTGTTTGGCCAACCAGACAGGGCCCATGAGTCACGTGAGGAGTAAAGTAACTCAGATGATTGAAATATTGATCCTTTATTTTGAATGCTTTCAACAGGTCTACAGCGACTCCCAAAAATTCTAAATTCTTGTTCCATAAGTGGCTTAATAATTTGGTGTGGCCTAGAAGTCGGGTATGTAGATAGATAGTAAGCTCCGCTAAAGTAATCGTAGTTTTGGGTATTGGAGTCATAGACAAGCATGTCATGGCATCGAATTCCCCATTCTTTCAAAACATTTCTCAATCCAAAGACGGGGCGGTCTATAACTGAAATCTCGCTTACTGGGTCGATGCATAGTAAAACAGAACCGTCTTCATTAAGTACAAAATTCCTTAAATTTGCGACTTCTTTATCGAGGAAAATTCCTTTGGGATGTGCGATTACTATCATTTTCGCATTTTTTGGAACTGTATCAACTAAGCTTAGGTCCATGGTGGTAACATTTAGGTTGGACTCTTCAAAAATCCGTCTAAATTCAGAAAATCCAGATTCAGAGTCGAAATCCGTTGGACTTGCTTCGCCATGTCCCCTAGTGAAATAAACAACTTTTTTCTCTTCTTTTGGTCCCGCAACCTCCAAAATAGCTTCAACTAAGACTTGTTCACCCCTAAAAAAGTTGGGCTCAAGCACACCTCGGCCGGTTTCTGTCCAATCTTCGTAAAGTTCTGATTGCCAGATCGCTTGTCGGGCATGAGAGTCTCTCGACTTGAAAGTCTGAGTTAAGTCGTAGGGGTTTGGTGATTGTTTATCTTCAAACTTAAAAATTGTTTTTTGAGTTCCTCGGGGAGAATAGAGAGTAATCGCATTTTCATTACTTATATTATATCCCAATAGGGACCCCTTTATATTTTTCGGAGAATCGAGGTTTAGCCTGTATATATTGATAGGGTACTTAGTCGATTCTTGCTTAAATTTTTGCAATAAAATATCTAGATCAGATAGCAACTTTTGAACGATTTTTGGCAAATCATTATTATTTTTAATAGTGATTACAATGTCTATAGAATCCTCCATTTTGTTGAGCAAAGCCAAGGTCTCCCTGGACAAAATAAATTTCTTATCTGGAGTCAAGTCGATGTTTGAGTTAACTTTCGAAATGATGAAATTCAAGCTCAAGGCAAGTGAGCTTAACAGGACAATAGTAATCCAGGAATCGAGTTTCCGATTCCTTCTAGATTTTTTGAAGTCCATCACTTTCTCATTCGGTCAACTTGTATACTCGCAAGAAATAAAAAATAAAAAATGACCACAAATTGGTGTAAGATGGTTTGTATCTCGATCAGTCCAACCGAAAAATTTTGCATTTTATTGAGCCCATGAAACATTGAACCGATACAAGACCATAAAAATTGTGAAAAGCCGCTAAAAATTTGCGTATCGCTGATCTCTCCAAAAGAGACTGCCATAATTGAAAGATACAGAGTTAGCAGGGTAAATGTAAGCATGCCAGCAACCATCTGATTGTTGGTTATGGAACTGGAGAATATTCCGATGGCACTGAAACTAGCTCCAAAGGTTAAGAGGTATAAAAAGCATCCAATCCATTGCTCAAGATTACTAAAGCCAAGAGTGGTAGACTGTTCTGGGAACCAAAAATAAATGATTAGAGGAAAGCAAAATGCTGCCACTGAAATAAAGACGAAAAAAAGGTAACATGCAGTCCATTTACCAAATACAACTGCAAAATTTGTAACTGGTGCAGATAAGAGGGTTTCAAGAGTACCAAGTCTTTTTTCTTCTGCAAAAGACCTCATGGTTAGAAATGGGATGAGGGCAGGGGATCCAAACATTAACCCAATTACTAAAGATGAAAGCGGTGGCAGAATCCAATCGGTGTTTACAAAAGTCTCAATGAAAAACCGAAAACCGAAACCGAGTAACGCCAAGAAGTAGAAGCTGGCTACATAAGTTGCTGGAGAAACAAATAAACCGAATAATTCGAATCTTAAAACTACTAAATATCCTTGCATTTAAAAAGTTAAAATACTTTGAAACTAGTTTATGTCAGAAAATTTACCTCTACCAAGCATATCTTTTTCTTTCCAGTTTTGTTTGGTCGCTCGCAAGAAGATAGTTTCTAAATCTGGTCTGCAAATCTGGAATTCCGAGATTTCAAAATCCTTATTTTCCAATAAATTACGCAGAATTAGTTCGACAGCCTGTTGCCCCTTCGGGCAATTAAAGGTAAATCTTCTTTTACCAGTCACTTCAACTGGGTCTTCGTTAAGTAATTCACAATCTGGGTCCACTTCTCTTACCGACCTCTGAAGTTCAATCTTGGTTGCCTTAGAAACAATTTCAAAAGAAATAGATTGCAGGAATTTTTTTTGTAATTCTGAGAGAGTACCTTCTGCAACAATTTGGCCATGACTTAAAATAATCATTCGGTCACAACATGCCTCGACTTCTGAAAGGATATGACTCGATAAAATGAATGAAACTTCTCCTCTTAATCGATCCATCATTTTTCTTGTAATGGCAGACTGTCTTGGGTCCAAGCCAATGGTTGGTTCATCAAGGATAATAAGCCTTGGTTCCGCAAGTAATGAATCAGCGATTCCAACTCGTTGACGAAAGCCTTTAGACAAATTGCCGATTTTTCGTTCGGAAACTTTTCTTTCTAAATCACAAATTTCAAGGACCCTTTTTATTCTTTCACGTTTACGGCTACCTTTCAGGTTTTTTAAACTAGCTCGATATTTCAAATATTCTATGACTCTAAACTCCTCTGGTAGAGGATTGTTTTCAGCAAGGTATCCAATGTGCTGCCTTACTTCACCCTCTTCCTCCGCAAGATCAACTCCGCAAACTTTTGCCTCCCCTGAATCTGCCGGAATCAAACCTGAGAGAATTCGTAGTGTTGTGCTCTTACCTGCGCCATTAGGACCTAAGAAACCAACAATCTCACCTTGGCCAATGGAAAAGCTTATTCCCTTGAGTGCGTATATAATCCCATATTTTTTTGAAAGGTTAATAACTTCAACAATAGGAAGAGGTTTTTTTTCGGCACTCATTTAGTAGAACGATCAAGATGATAATCAAAAGCAATCGCAAGACCATTTAAAGTAAGATAGGGGTCAAAAATGAAATTACTAGAGTTTAATAATTTAGAAGCTCCACCGACTAAGATAATATTAGGTTCAGAATCCCAATTATTAGGGATTTCGCTTTTTAGGGCTTCGATAATATTAAGTACCATGGGATTGAAGCCATTTAATACACCAAGAAACATAGCTGATTCAGTGCTTTTTCCAACATTTTGACTTTTATATGAAGGGAGGTCGCTTAATGATAATTTTGGTAAAAGTGCGGTGCCATTGTGGAGGAAATCAAGGAACCCTTGTGGACCTGGTGCAATAATTCCGCCGCAATAACCTTCAATCGGGCTAATGAGATCAAAAGTGGTCGCAGTGCCAATATCTACAACGATTGAAAAATCTTTATATTTGGAATACGCAGAAATTGAATTTGCAATACGATCGGGACCAATTTCTGACCGTTTAGGGTAAGAGATTGGAAGGGGAGGATAGGATAGGTGAGAAAGAGGATAAAAAGGATTATTATTTTCTTTAAGTAGTGCTTGGAATTCTTTTTCAATACAAGGAACCACGTTGCAATAAGAAATAGGAGTACCCTGATTGATTAGAGGTAGAATTTCTCCGGGAAAATCTAGGACAACATGTGTAGGTATATTCTTGGACTGGATTAATTTACCATCTGTAAAGTATCCTAAATGAATACTTGAATTACCAATATCTATACAGATTAAATCGTACACTTGATTTATTGCAGAAGATCAATTTCACCGGAGCTAAATGATTTTTTAGATCCATTCGGAAATTTTAGCAAAAGGTTCCCATCATGATCGATGCCTTGGCAATTGCCTTTGGATAAGTCATCTCCTTTTAGTACGCTAATATCTTTGTTATTTAAGTAGTCGTATTCATTCCATTCTGAAAGGAAATTGGGATCAATTTTTTGATTGATGCAGTTATTATAAGATTTAACAACCATCTTTATGATCCTAGCAGTTAATGGATGCAAAGAAGGTTCTATTCCTAATTCATGGGAAATTGATGTGGGTTTTAATTTGTTTTTATTTCTGTTTAATTTTGGAGTTTGATATAAATTTATACCAAGTCCGAATATCAGAGAATTAACTCTTTCAGAATCAATAGATGCTTCGGTTAAAATCCCACCAATTTTTTTCTCATTTAAAATAATGTCATTAGGCCATTTCACCATAAATTTCTCAGTATTGAATTCATTTCTGAGCAGTTTAACGATTTGCATTCCAAGATATAAAGTAAATTTCCTAAGTTTTAACACTTCCACATTTGGTTTGAATCCAATCGATAAATATACGTTTCCGCCACTCGGACTTGTCCATTTCTTATTAAGTCTTCCCTTACCGTTTGTTTGTTTATCAGCGATAACCACAATTGGTAATTTACTTGTATTTTCTGTCAGAAGTTTTTCGGTCTCAATATTTGTGCTATTGATGGAATCATAAATGAATAACTGGCAATTTTTGTAATTAATATGTTCTAACCACGCGTAAACTAAGTTTTTATTTAATATGATTGGTTCTCCGACCAACCGATAACCAACATTTTGAATCGCCCTAATATCAATTCCTTGAAGCCTAAGCTTGTTGATTCGAGACCAAACTGCAACCCTGCTAATACCAAGGGTTTGAGCTAATAAACTCCCAGATATGAAATTAGGATATGAATCCAAAAGCATTTTTAGGAGAAAGGTATTAGGGTCAGCAGTAAATTTCTTTTTTTTTATGAAATTAGGCTTTTTTGTGCCCCGTCTGACTAATATTGATTTTTTCAATTTAATACCAATCAAGACCAATATCAACCCATCTACTCGAATGAGTCGGGGCACCTGTTGAAATAAAGTCAGGGCGGCAAGATGCATAATCTTCAATATTGTTAGAGGATATCCCCCCACTTACTTCGATAATTACTTCTTGATCTATCTCTTTCCTTACATGAACTACATCTTCTAAGCTGAAGTTATCCAATAAAACTGCATTCACTTCATTACTCGTTAAGGCAAGAGCAAAATCAATGCAATCAACTTCGATTTCTATGAAAGTATTTCGAGATTTCCCTCTTAATTCTTTGGCAAAACTAATTAAATCACTTTTATTTCTTATATTTCTTGAGGCTAAGTGGTTATCCTTAATTAAAATCCGATCATGCAAACCAAGTCTATGATTGTAACTGCCACCACATCCAGTTGCATATTTTTCTAAATATCTCATCCCGGGCGTAGTTTTCCTGGTATCGAGCAGATTTACATTATACTTTTCTATCTTTTGAATAATGTTTTCCGTAAATGTTGCTATGCCAGACAACCTCTGGATAAAGTTAAGCAGTGTACGTTCAATCAATAATATTTCAGAAATATCACCTTCTATCTTTGCTATTATTGAGTTTGACGATGCAGTTTCCCCGTCTTCGCAAAGCTTTAAAAAAGTTAAATTACGAGCACCAAAAACTTCAAATATGTGCGGATAGATATTCAATCCAGAGCAGACAATTTTTTCTCTTGTTACGATATTTGCATGTTCAGTTCCGCTAACATTTGATGATTTTGTTGAAATGTCACCTTGTGATGGACATTGAAAATAATTTTTAGTGACTTCCTCCTCTAGGCAAAGTTGTAAAAGTGAATTTAAATACTTCTTATTTATCTCTTCCCATGAGATTTTCTTTTGTAAAACTGTAATGGATGAAGACTTATTCAAAGAATAGTATGATCACGCTGTTCGAGAATATTAATTGTTGAAGGAATATCTCCAATGATTTGTCTAGGATCAGGACCCACTCCTATAAACTTGATATTAGGAAGAGGATGTTGTGTCCAACCATTTGGGAATGCAATTTCTATTATGCTGGTTATCATTCTGAATATGTATCTTTTTGCCTGTTCTGGAAAATCAAAGAAGGATTCAAGATTTTGTAAATCGTTGTGCCAACCTTCGAATTCCTCATAAATAGGCTTGATTTCGTTTCTCCTTTGCTCGTCTTCGGGCACATCTTTAATTATTTTACCATTTGATAATTGATAAGCGGTACAAATCTTCAGCTTTTGATTTTCGTCAGATGGTAGTGTTAAAGCGTCTAACTTATTAATAACTAACTGGTCAAAACCTCCATATCTTAGTGCAATTCCTTTTTCTACAGCGTCAAACCAACCAACCATTCTTTGCCGACCTGTAGAAGTGCCAAATTCTAGTTTTGCCAGTTTTGAACCAATTGGGTCTGTTGTGTGATCAATTTTTGTAATAAAATGATGGGTTCCAACTTTTGTATCATATGCTTTACAGCAGCCAACTTGATCAATTTCTTGTAATGGAATTCCGCCTGACAAAAAAAATTCTCCTCCGAAAGTATGGGAGGCAGTAACATTTGGAGTAAATCCATGCCTTTTATCTAACCAAAATGCTTGTCCAAATTCTGCAACAATTTTTTTATTTCCCTCTAAAGTACTTAATAACAAGTTGCGACCATCTTTGATGCAGTCACAAATTTGTTGTCCAGCGTGCCAATATGCTTCTTCTATTTGATCTTCATTGAAACGAAATGGTTCATCTGTCTTAAACGAACTAAATAAGAATTCTTCTTCATCAAAAATTTTCTTTTCTACAGAATCAATATTCGCTTTTTTTTCGGCTTCAGAAAGGATTTTAAAGAATTCAAACCAGTTTTCTTCGCTCACCTTGCAGACATACTTAATGGTATCTTCTGCTCTAGAAATTTTCTCCCTTAATTTTTTTGAAAATATTTTTCTATCCTTTTTGAATACCGAATAAAATATTTGCCATTGGCCTGTTTCATCTGAATAGGCAGGGCTTATACCTCTTCCAGTTGAGCCGCGTTTTGGTTCACCTAACTGGTTTACTCTGTAGTTTTCCCATGCAAGGTCTAGAATCCTATGGGTTACATCACTAACTTGACATTTCTCATCAATAGCTAAGCGGTCTAATACCGAGATGCCAATATGTTCCAGAGGTTTTGCTTCCCAAAGAAATTTCCGCGGGTCCGCAACTACGCCTGCACCGATGAGCAGATTCTTAACTTCAGGATTACTAACCCCGGAAGGTAGTAAATTCAACTTAAGGCCTGCAGCAGTATGACCTGCATTGGCTCCACCATTTACTTTCATCACACACTCAACATGTTGTCCATGAACACGGTAGACTTCGTCCATAACTTCATGAACTACACGCCCCTTGCCTTCATCTCCCATGCTAATTCCGATTACGGATATAATATTAGACTTAAAGGGCTTAAGATTAGAATCATTCACAATTTGTTATTCTAATGATTAAAGTCGCTGCTCTTAACTTGAATTACATCATGAGGAGCCGATTCTCTCTGTCCAGCTGGAGTAACGCGTACATACCTCGCTTGTTTGCGTAAGGCACTTAGGTCTTTAGCTCCTAAATAACCAAGTCCAGCTCGAACCCCACCGGCAAGTCCGTTAATTGTTTCCTTAAGGGAGCTAGAAACTTCTTTTAG
>DEYT01000011.1:27064-30543 GCA_002364975.1 Opitutia bacterium UBA3151
GTACTTTTTTCACTCAGTTCGCTCTTATTATGACCGTATCTGGCAGCTGAACCATGCTTCATTGCTTCAAGACTTCCCATCCCACGATATTGCTTATAATATTTTCCTTCAATTTCAATAATTCTACCAGGAGATTCCCTGCAACCAGCAAGAAGTCCACCGCATATTACCGCATTGGATAAGGTCAGTGCTTTTACTATATCCCCCGATTTATTAATTCCACCATCTGCGATTATCGAAATATTTTTGTTTATATTGGCACGCTTTGCTGCATAGAGGGCACTCATTTGAGGAATACCCACCCCAGCAACAATTCGAGTCGTACAGATTGAGCCCGGACCTTGGCCAATTTTTACAGAATTAGCTCCTGCTTCTGAAAGGTATTCAACTCCTTCTGCTGAAGTGACATTTCCAGCCATAATTGGAAGATCAGGAAAAGAAGCTCGAATCATACGAGTTGCATCACCAACACCTTTCGTATGCCCATGGGCAGTCGAAATAGCGACTATGTCTAATCCTTTATTTAGCATTTCGCCAACATGTGCGATTAAATCATTGCTCTTGATTTCTCCATCTAAATCACGTGGAACCGTAATTGCCGCTCCGCAACGAAGCCGAAAGTTAGAATCTCGAGCAGGTCGCAAATTTTCACTATTTTCATCAATAATTTGCTCGATATCGCTAAGAGTATAAAGTCCTTGCAATCTGTCCTCTTCATCGACAACGAGTAGCTTATGTATGCCAATGTGGTCACTGAAAAATTTGTCAGCTGTAGCTATGGGATCTTTTCCAACTTCCGAATTGGCTATTGTGTAGACCTCATTTCGTTCCAGCATGCCTTCTGTGACTTTTCTATCCTTGTACCTATTCTTAACTACTCTTCCTGGCAGCAAACCCATCAACTTTCCTTTATCATCTACAATTGGGAAAGTTCTGAACTGAAAATTTTTCTCCTCGATTAGATTGAGAACATCCCCGACAAACTTATCGGCAGTAATCGTAATTGGGTCTTGTATTAATCCATGTACATGGTGTTTGACTCTGGTAAGTTCCTTAATTTGTTGCCTTTTAGACATATTATAGTGAATTAAGCCTAACCCACCGTTTAGTGCCATACCGATTGCCATTTCGGATTCCGTTACTGTATCCATGTCAGAGGAAATAATGGGTATTGATAAACTAATCTCCTCAGATAATGTGGTGTCAATCCTTACTTCTTTGGGTACAAGCTCAGAGTATCGGGTAGCGAGGCTAATATCATCAAATGTGAGACCAAATGGAGAGCATTTGGGAAAGAATTCATCGGACGCTAAGTAAATTTCATTATCCATGATAGGCTTTTGTCTTTAGTTGACTATGTTTATATGTTTCAAAGCATTCTACTTCTCAAGTATAAACGATGAGTGAAATTCGAGAATTTAAAAGATATAATCTAAAATTTAAAACTTCGACGAAGTCTGCCCATGGTGCATGGGCAGAAAAAGAGGGTTTGATCTTTATGGAAAAGAGTGAATCTGGTGTCAGTACTTTTGGAGAAGTTGGAATTGTCACTGGTTTTAGTAAACATACCCTTGGTGATTTAATTGATGAGGCTAAAGCATGGGTTTTGGGGGGTAGAATCGAGCGATATAAATTTATACAACCCGCATTAAGTTGTTTGAAATCAGACTTATGGAATCAAGATTTGAACCATCAAACAGAGGTTAGGTATGCAAAAATGTTCCAAGATTTCGGTGAAATTAATGAACCTAACCAAACCATAAAGAAAAAGATAGGTTTAGAAGATATAAAGATAGAGATTAAAAAAATTACTTCATGGTTTGACAAAATGCCGGTCTCAACTCGTGTAAGGTTGGATGCGAACGAATCGCTCAATTACGAGAAGTTGCTCAGATGGATGGATGCACTTTATGAAAATCCAAAACTTGATTTTATTGAACAGCCTTTATCTGGTATACCCGACGATAAATTATTGAAATTGGTTGAAGAGAATGATTTCCCGGTTGCCTTAGATGAATCTATTTTCGCGTTAGGTAAGCCTAGCAAACTCTTAGATATGGGTTGGTCCGGCTTTTTTGTACTTAAACCCAGTCTTCTAGAGGACTGGGATGAAACGATCGATTTCATAAAGCACAACGCCAATAAGTCTGTTGTTTCTACAGTCTATGAAAGCCCATTTGGGTTTGAGGCTCTTTTAAGAGTTTGCAGATTTTCCAATCTAGTATCCGGTGTTGATAGGTCAATTTTCTTTGGTAATGCTCTTGAAATTGAGTCTCATCATTCTGATCCTTTTCTGGTACCAAGTGCATCCATAGAGGAATTAGAAATACTTTGGGATAAATTTTAATATTATTTCGAAAAAAGAAAATGAATTTCAGTTGTCTTGATTCTTTAAATCAATCCTCAAATCCTAGTCTTCACTATGCAATGAAAGTACTTTCAATGTATGAGGATATTGGTTCTGTAGAGTTTTTAAAAGAAGACCCCAAACTTTTGGGAACCGATATAGTTAATAAAATCACGGTTCCGCAAAGTCGAATATTCCGAACGAGTGGTACTAGTGGGGTTCCCCAAAAAGTTTACCATAATGAAGAAACAATTACTTTTGCAGTAGAAGCCCTTCTCGATCGAATAGGTAGAGAAAATTACTCTTCTTTTTGCTGTTTACCACTGAACCATGTAGGAGGTTGGATGCAAGTTGAGCGTGCCTTTCGGACTGGAGGTTCGGTACTATTTGGCGACTATAAAGATCTTGCTGAAGTAGATATGGTTAAAATCTTGAAGCATCGCTGGATTTCATTGGTACCAACTCAATTACATGTTCTTTTGAATTCAAGCCTAGGTTTGAAGAACTTACGTTCTAGTATTGGAATATTTGTTGGTGGTGCTGAGTTACCACCTGCTATAGAAATGAAGGCAAGAGAAGCAGATATTCCACTTTGGCCATGCTATGGAATGACCGAGACTGCTGGAATGATTACAGCATTGGATTCGGATAGTTTTCTTGATCATGGTTCCGGAGTGGGCACTTGTCTTTCCCATTCAAGAATCAAAATTGTGGAAGGTCGATTCAGTATTAACTCTAAAAGCCTATGCTATCGATTTGGAGAATCAAAAATACCCAAAAACGACTGGTATGAAACTCAAGATTTAGGTACTTTTGAGGCTAATATTGGATTCAGAATTACTGGGCGTACGGATCGGTGTATCATCACTGGTGGTGAAATGGTTAGCCCTCAAGTGGTTGAGAGTTTTCTGCGAGAAACTTCTCTTGTGACCGATTGCATGGTGGTGGGTGAAGAGGATAATCATTGGGGACAACGAGTCACTGCCCTCATAATCCTTAAGTCCAATGCTAAACTTGATGATCTTAAGAAAATCGCTAGGAAAAGTTTAACTAGCATTGAATATCCAAAAGATTGGAAGGTTGTTGAGGCAATTCCAATTTCAGAAATGGGAAAGCTCAAAGAATAGCCTAG
>DEYT01000011.1:30854-45271 GCA_002364975.1 Opitutia bacterium UBA3151
CAAAGAATAGCCTAGATATGGTTTACGATTTCGTCAGCCAATCCATACTCAATTGCTTCTGAGGCATTGAGGTAAAAGTCTCGATCAGTATCTTTTTGAATTTTTTCAAGCGGTTGACCCGATGTTCTAGCGAGAATACCATTCAATTCTTCTCTTAATTTTTCCATCTCTTGTGCTTGGATGTTTATGTCCACTGCGGTTGCCTGCATTCTTCCCGTAATCAGTGGTTGATGGATTAAAACACGAGAATGGGGGTACAAAAACCTTTGTCCTTTTGTGGCACCGCAAAGCAAAATCGACCCCATACTTGCAGCCATTCCGGTCACCACGACTGTGATTGGAGAGCTTATTAGTTGCATCGTATCAAAGATCGCCATCCCAGCAGTGATAGAACCTCCAGGGGAGTTAATATAAAAGGTTATATCTTTACCTGGGTTACTATTTTCTAAGTAAAGCAATTTTTCAGTAAGGTCTCTTGCGGATCGATCGCTGACTTCTCCCCAAAGGAAAACTTTTCGACTTTCAAGGAAACTACTTTGTATTTGTTCCCCAACGGAATCACTCTTTCTTTTTTTTTCTTCGCTCATTTTTAATATTAAATTTTCAGTTAAGCATTTGAATTCTTTCTGCATGCCGACCACCTTCGAAAGCTGAAGACATCCATGCGTCAATCATATCCTTGGCGAGTTCTAAGGAAACATGTCTTTGTCCGATTGATATCACATTTGCATGATTATGTTCTTTCGCTAACTTAGCTGTATCAATAGACCAACAAAGAGCACATCTTACTCCTTTAACCTTATTTGCTGCCATTGCCTCTCCGTTACCACTTCCCCCAAGCACAATCCCAATATGGCAGGTGCCATCTGCAACAGCTTGTGCTGCTGGAGTAACAAAATCAGGATAATGGCAGGATTCCTGAGAGAAAGTACCAAAGTCTTTGGTTTCATGACCTTTTTCATTGAGGAAAAACTTAATTTCTTCTTTATAAGAGAACCCCGCATGGTCTGAACCCAAAGCAATTTTGAGTGGAAACATATTCATGGATGGAATTAGATTGGTAATGTAATTGAATAATAGGTCAAATTAAGCCCAATTCCATTTTTCCTTCTTCGGAAATAAGATCTTGATTCCAGGGTGGGTCCCAAACAATTTCAACTTCCGCGTCATCAATTCCTGGGAGTTCTAAAGTTTTTGACTTAACATCATCAGCGATAACTGGTCCCATCCCGCAACCCGGGGCAGTAAGGGTAAGATCAATAAACGCCATTCTGCCACGTTCTTCGTTCTGTTCAATTTCTACTCGGTAAATCAAGCCTAAATCCACAACATTAACAGGGATTTCAGGGTCAAAAACAGATTTCAGATTTTCTCTTATTTTATTCTCGTCAGCCGGAGATTGGTCATCTGAAAATTTGTTGTCGACAACGAACACCTCTTGTTGTTCGCCAAGGGCATCGGCATCTTTCGAGCCAATTCTGTACATACCTTGTAGAGTCATGACTGTGAAATTTCCACCTAAGCGATGTGTGATGGTTACTTTTTCACCTCTTCCCAAAGTGAACTCCTCACCGTGGGGGATGAGAGTGGCATTGACATCTCTTACAAGCTCAACTTCTTGCTGTGGACTGTTCATAAATTATTAAATCGTGATTCTATTTTATGACGAATCGACTCATTGAGTTCTTCGTCTTTAACCATAGCAAGGATTTCGTCAAGAAAACCAAGAGCAATTAAATTCTCCGCTGATTTTTGGGGAATTCCTCTGGATCGAAGATAAAAAAGTTCTTGCTCATCGATTTTAGAAGTTGTTGCACCATGACTGCACTTTACCTCATTTGCAAGAATCTCAAGTCCCGGAAGGGAATCTGCTTGTGCCTCATTGCTTAATAAGAGGTTTCTGTTTGTCTGGTATGCGTTTGTATTCGAAGCAGAGGGAAGAACTTTAATCATACCAGAAAAAACGGATTTTGATTTGTCGTTAAGAGCATTTTTAGAAATTAAATTACTTCTACAATTAGGAGCGGCATGAAATTGCATTGTTCTTTGGTCAAAGAGTTGTTTTCCGCAACCCAGAAAAAGAGAAAAGTTTTCAAATTCAGCACCTTCCTCCATAAGATTACCTTTAATTTCCGTTCTACATTCGGAGGAACCTAAGTGAATCGTGGTATTGGTCACATTAGCATTTTTCCCTATCACGAAATTCTCGAATTGGTGAAGGGTTGCAATTGTCTTTGCATCTTGAATTAGAATGCGATTCAATTTTGCACCTTCACCAATCTCGGCATGCAAAATACTACTGAGGTTACCCGAATTAGAGTCGTGGTCAGATTCGATAAATTCAATAAGCGTAATTTCTGAAAAAGGACATAATGTTAATACATTTTTTCGGAAGGATATGCTCCCAGAGCTTGGAAGTTTATGCCTAACGGTAAAAACTTCCCGAGATTCATTTCCAGAAACAGTATTTAAAAAGAAACCATTATCAAATAGAGCAGAGGTCAGATGATAATTTGATAGCGCACCAAGACAGGGACCTTTCAAATCAATGATGTTAGAAATTTCCGAAGGAAAATCCAAAATCATTTTGTTAAGATCTTGGAATCTGGACTTGCTATGAGTGTTTGAACTTAAGGATAAGAGATCAACATCGCTATTTAATTGATTTACCTCAGACAAACTAAACCTGCTTTTGGGTGAAAAACGCCAATTTTCGTCTTTGACATTGGAGCTTTGCAGGCTCTCGAAATGATTCCAGTTTTCCATCCTGAAGTCGGCACACCAACCTGGTTCCCAAGATCTTTCTTCAACAAAAGAAGAAAACAAATTTTGATCATCGAAAAGGGATGAAAGTGAAGGTTTATTAATGGTTTGCATACTAGATCTTAAATGAATCTTAAACTAACCGACTGACCCCTCCATTTCTAAATCAATAAGTCTTTTAAGTTCAACACTATACTCCATAGGAAATTCTCTGATTAAATCGTTAACAAATCCGTTGACGCATAAACTCATAGCTTCAGGTTCTGAGAGTCCACGTTGTTTCATATAAAAAATTTGCTCAGCACTTACTTTTGAAACGGTAGCTTCATGTTGAACCGAATTACCATCTCCTTGAACAGAGATAGCTGGGTAGGTGTCAGTCTGGCTATCACTATTGATTAAAAGAGCGTCACATTCGGTGTTATTTTTACAATTTTTTAGATGTTTCGGCATCTTCACCAACCCACGATAAGAAGATCTGCCTTTACCAATTGAAATTGATTTTGCAATGATGTTACTACTGGTTTCTTCAGCAGCATGAATCATTTTAGCCCCAGTATCTTGATGCTGGCCGTCATTTGCAAGGGCGATGGATAAGACTTCACCCCTAGCTTTTCTACCACGAAGAATGACACCAGGATATTTCATTGTAAGCCTTGAGCCAATATTACAATCAATCCATCTAACTTCAGCTTCTTCTTCTGCAATTGCTCTTTTCGTAACTAGGTTGAACACATTGTTCGACCAATTTTGTACCGTAACATATTGAATTTTGGCACCCTTAAGGGCGACAAGTTCAACAACAGCACTATGTAGAGTGGAGGTTTCGAATTTAGGAGCAGTACAACCTTCCATATAGGTTACTTCTGCACCCTCATCTGCAATGATTAAAGTTCGTTCAAATTGACCAAAGTTTTCAGCATTAATTCTGAAGTAAGCTTGCAAGGGTTGAGTAAGTTTGACACCGGGAGGGATATAAATGAAGCTTCCACCGCTAAAAACAGCACTATTAAGAGCAGAGAATTTATTATCAGATGTCGGTATAACCTTACCAAACCACTTCTTGAAAATCTCTGGATAATCACTGAGCCCTTCGGTGGAACCTACAAATAGAACTCCTTCCTTTTCGAGGTCATCTTTCATTCTTGAATAGGCTGCCTCGCTATCAAATTGAGCTTCGACACCCGCAAGGAATTTTCTTTCTTGCTCAGGTATGCCTAACCTTTCAAAAGTATTTTTAATATCCTCAGGGACATCTTCCCAAGAACGGCTTGGCTGTTGTCCTTTTGCTAGGTAGTATCGAATTACATCAAAATCTATATTATTTAGATCTTCGGTGGCCCAATGGGTAGGAACTGGTTTTTTTAGAAAAGTCTGATAAGCCTTGAGTCTAAAATCTAATATCCACTTCTCTTCTTGCTTTACATCGGAAATGTAGCGAACGACCTCTTCATTCAAACCAACACCCGCATTGAATGCATAGTTCGTGTCGAAGTGAAAGTTTCCTTTCTCAGTATCAATATCAAATTCATTTGGTTGGATCATAAAATACCTTTCATTAAGCTGCAATTTCTTCCTTAATCCAATCGTATCCCTTAGTTTCAAGTTCGATTGCCAGACTTTTATCACCAGATCTTACAATCTTTCCATCCCACATAACATGTACAACATCTGGTACGATGTATTCAAGAAGTCGTTGGTAGTGGGTGATTACTAAAATACCACGTTCTTGAGATCGGAGGTTATTCACTCCACCTGACACAATTCTTAGGGCATCAATATCAAGACCACTATCAGTTTCATCCAGAATACAATACTTGGGCTCGAGCATGCTCATCTGCAGAATTTCGCATCTTTTCTTTTCTCCGCCCGAGAAGCCGTCATTTAAGGCCCGAGAAGTAAATTTTCGATCCATACCAAGGGCATCCATTTTGGAATACAAAGACTTATAATACTCAACTGCTTTGATGGATTCCCCTTCAGGTAACCTTGCTTTTAGAGCGGCTCGTATAAAGTTTGCGATGCTTACACCGGGTACTTCCACAGGATATTGGAACGCTAAAAACAAACCGAGCCTTGCGATTTCATCGGCATGTTTACCCAATATACTTTCTTGATTCATATATACCTGACCGTTGGTTACCTCGTAATCAGGGTGACCAGCTAAAACCTTAGATAAAGTACTTTTTCCGCTGCCATTAGGACCCATAATAGCGTGCACTTCTCCTTGGGGTACTTCGAGGCTGAGTTCTTTGAGAATCTGCTGGTCAGAGATACTAGCGGATAGGTTTTTGATTTTTAATGAGTTCACTAATTGGAGTTTCCGGGGTGATATTAAGTAGTACCACTGAAAGTTAAATTGAAATCTTCAGCAATAAATCCACTCGGAAGAATAGATTTAAGCTTGCTGACATCTTTTTTGCTCAAGTTAAGGTCATAGATGTTCCCCGAGTTCGAACATTTGAAGTGAGCATGAGGAGTTAAATTTGGGCAGTATCGTGTAGGGGATCTGTCGACATTGACTTGTCTTATCAAGGCGCATTCAACCAAGGTCTCGAGGCAGTTGTACACCGTTGCCAGTGAAATAGATGGTAGCTTTTTTCTTACACGCAGAAGAATTTCGTCTGCAGTAGGGTGATCTTTTTTTGAAAGCAAAGTCTCATAGACACACGATCTTTGCTTGGTTGGTCTCAAACCTTTCGTCAGGAGTTTGTGATCCAAGTCTTTTTTTAATGCTTCTGTCTCTAATCTGTTCATTAACTAAGATACTATGCAAAAGCCTACAACTTTCAAGTTGTAATTGGAATTATTCTAAATTAAACAGATTTATAAAAGAATAATTAAATTTCTAAAATTTCAATAATCGGTAAAAGTGAACAATCCCCAAAGAAAAGTTGTCTTGGAACCAGAAAAGTTTTGGCGGGAGATTACTTCTTCAGAACTTAGGTGTAGACTACCTACTTCTATAGGTGCATAGGATTTTCGCTCGTGGGTAACAGCACCCATAACATTATATTTTTCAGAAGTGCCAAACTTCTTGAAAAAACAACCTTGTGAGATAAGAGCAAAGCAAAGTATGAAAACTGCAATAAAGGTGCGAAAATAAGGCTTAAGCATGAAGATTAAGAAAATTCTAATTTCTGCCTAAGTCAACGAGCAATTTAAAGGTTTGAAGAGACTTTAATTGATTGTCCAAATCACGATTTTCAATTACTTACCAACAGAACACATGAAATCTGAAAACAATTTACTAGAGGAGATCGTATCGCTCTCAAAACGCAAGGGCTTTGTCTTTCAATCATCTGAAATTTATGGAGGATTAAATGGCTTTTTTGACTACGGACCTCTAGGGGTCGAATTAAGAAAAAATATTAAGGACGCATGGTGGGAAGATATGGTCAGGCGGAGGGATGATGTTATCGGATTAGATTCCTCCATCATTATGAACCCGAAAATCTGGAAGGCATCTGGCCACATTGATGGTTTCACTGATCCAATGGTTGACTGCAAAGAATCAAAAATGCGCTATCGGGCTGACCAACTTTTTGCCGCTGAAGTATTGGTTGATGGAGAAAGCTTAGGTTGGGTGTCCCTGCTTGAGTCCGAAAATATGCAATCAGTTGCACAAGAGCAGGCGGAAAATAAGAAAAGGAAAGAATCTAAACAAGGAGAGCTCCAAGATTTAATCCTTAAACCCTATGATGAACTTACTGACAATGAGCAATTGCTGGTGCCATCCCCAGCTACAGGAAAAGTAGGTTCTCTCACTCCTCCTAGGGAATTTAATATGATGTTTGAAACCCATGTCGGTGCTTTGAGAGATGGCTCATCAAAATGTTACTTACGACCAGAGACTGCTCAGGGTATATTTGCGAATTTTAAAAATATTGTTGATACAGGAAGAGTTAAAGTTCCTTTCGGAATTGCTCAGATTGGTAAAGCTTTTAGAAATGAGATTACTCCACGAAATTTTATATTTCGTTCTAGAGAATTTGAGCAAATGGAAATAGAGTATTTTATTCCACCCGGAGAATCAGAGTGGCAAAGGCATCATCAAGAATGGATTAATGTAAGAAAATCTTGGTTCTCAAGCATTGGACTCACTAAAGATTGCCTAGGAGAAGAAGTGCATCCTCAAAATAAGTTGGCACACTATGCCCGTGCTTGCACCGATATAACTTACAAATTTCCTTTCGGGGAGCACGAACTCGAAGGAATTGCAGCAAGAGGGAACTTTGATCTAACTCAACACCAAGAACATTCGGGTAAATCACTTGAGTACTTCGACGAGAATCTGAAAGAGAAATACTTACCTCATGTGATTGAGCCAAGTTTGGGAGTGGACCGCACTTTTCTCGCCGTTCTTTGCTCCGCTTTCTCCGTCGATGAAATCGATGGGGAAAAAAGAACTGTATTACGATTCCATCCTCGGGTTGCCCCCATTAAGGCAGGAATTTTTCCTCTGGTTAAAAATAAGCCTGAACTGGTTGAAGTCGCTAAAAAGTTATATGAAAGGCTCCAGCGAAAATGGAATGTTGTTTATGACCAGAGTGGTGCAATAGGCCGAAGGTATCGCAGGATTGATGAGTCTGGGGTTCCTTTTGGAATCACCGTAGATTTCGAATCGCTAGAGGGGGATGGCTCCTTTACGGTTAGAGACAGAGATTCGACGGAGCAGGTGCGCATGTCTGAAGAGGAACTTTTGCTTCATATGGACGAAAGAATTAACCCTTAAATACTTTCGCTGAGCCTCCAGTCAATTAAACTCATTTGCGGAGTCTGTTGATTGTTCCAGCGATTCCATCGGAGTTTAAAAGCGAAGTCTAATTTTTGATGAGTGGGTGGCATTCGATCGCTCATATTCCATGCAATTCCAGAGATTGATTCTCTGGAATTTTCAATTTTAAATTGGAAGTGATCACCATTTCCTACTTTCCTTGGATTTGAGCGGAGCTCAAATTTTTTCAGTGCGAAGACTGGTTCAGGATTATCTTGTCCGAAAGGTCCTAACTTATTTACTATATGTAGAAGGTCATCATTTATCTCACTTAAGCTAAGCGTACAATCAATTTTGATACTAGGCTCGTTATCAACACCGGGGGACTTATCTTCTATATAAGTTAGAAATGCCTCCTCAAAAAGTTTGACTTTACTCTCATCAACGCTGAGACCAACTGCTGCAGGATGACCTCCCCAGTGCTCTAAAAATTCCTCGCAAGAGAGTAGTGCACTCACAAGGTTTGTACCCTTAATTCCCCGACCTGAACCCTTATATTTACCTTTCTCGAACGCAAGGACTAGACAAGGTTTATTGAGAGTATTAGAAAGCTTTCCGGCAACAATACCTACCACCCCGGGGTTCCATTCGCTGCCTTGTCCAGTAATGACAGCTGCCTTTCGAGATGCGAATTTTGTTTCCGCTTGATCAAGTGCTTGTTCAGTTAATTTAGTCTCAATAAGCTTCCTTTCCTCATTATATTCATTGGTTATATGGGCCAATTTTGAAGCTTCTTCAGAATTTTTAGTAAGAAGTAGCTCCGCAGCAATTTCAGGTCTGTCCAATCTACCGCATGCGTTGATTCTAGGAGCGATTCGAAAGGTAATATCTTCTGAGTCAAAAGGAAATCGGGTGTCCAGATTTGCCAGCTTTAAAAGTGATCTCAATCCAACTTCTGGATTATTCCGTAAATGTTTCAGGCCATATTTTGCTAAAATTCTATTTTCACCCCTTAAGGGAACCATATCCGCAAGAGTTCCAATTGCTGCAAGAGGAAGGAAATCTTTAGGGCTGATTTCAAACGCGGTTTTATACTTAGCTTCTCTTAGGAACTTTATGATGCCATGAACGAGTTTAAAGCAAAGTCCAGCAGTACAGAGGTTTGACCATTGGTTTTCAGTTTCTTGGAGATGGGGATTGATAATGGTGGAGTTCTGATGGATTTCACCCTTGGCCTTGTGGTGATCTACCACAACAAGATCAATGTTTTTATTTTGTAAAAAGTCCGCCTCTTCCCATGAGTTCGTGCCGCAATCCAAAGCTAAAATTAAACTGAATTCATTTTGCTTCATCCCCCGCTGTAGTACTTCCTTAGTGAGCCCATAACCTTCAGTCTGGCGATGTGGAATTACATATTTTGCTTCAATACCAAAAGCCGACAAAACTTTTATTATTATGACGGTGGAAGAGATCCCATCAACATCATAATCTCCAACAATGAGAATATTCTCCTTTTTTTCAATCGCATCGCAGATTCGGATAGTTGCACACTTTAAATTTGGAATTTCATAAGGGTCCTCAAGAAGTGCAAGCTTGGGTTTGAGGAAGAATTCTGCGTCCAATTGCGATTCAATTCCCCTAGAAAGAAGAAGCTTTGCGAGGAACTCAGAGATGCCAAAGCATTTACAAAGTTCTATTATATTCTTTTCGCAATAGTGCTCTTCAGTCCAGAGCATCGTAACTATAAATAGAAAGGTTTGATAGAAAACAAATTATTTTGTGGTGGATGTCTGCCAATCGTACTTGGGCAAAATTTCATTATCCTCAACATGTTTTCTATCTCCATTATGCCAGAAATAGAAAATAGGACTGGCAATAAAGATGGAAGAAAAAGTTCCCGTTATAATTCCAATAACAAACACAAATGCGAAATCATTGATTATTCCAGCTCCGAATATCCATAGGGAAATAGCGGCAAGAAGGGTAGTGAAACTAGTCAGAATAGATCTAGAAAGTACGCGGTTAATCGCAATCAAAATAATCTTTTGGAGACCAGTCACTGGATTCAGTTCTAATTCTTCTCGGATCCTATCAAAAACTACAATCGTATCGTTTATTGAATAGCCAACGATCATTAAAATGGATGCGAGCATGGGTGCCGTGAATTGACCTGAACAAATAACGCCATCCGAAATGCTACCAAATAGAACGAAAAGACCAACGGTCATTAGGATATCATGTATGGTAGCAACCACCGCTCCAATGGCGTATCCCATTTCGAACCTAACTGCTACATAAAAAAGGATTCCGAATAAGGCGACAATTACAGATAATATCGCATCGTTTTTAATCTCATTACTCACGGATGCACCAATATTGCTTAAACCTTCTTCTTGCATGTTTGCATCAGGAAAACTTGAGTTTATCAGATCGAGAGCAGTTCTAGAATTTCCGAGTTCCGTTTGAAGAACCAATTTCTTGCTCTGTTCGCCAGATCCAATCTCTGACCTGTAGACATGCTGAACTTCTCCGGTTGCTTGTGATTCTTTAAATAAAACATCAAGCTCTGAAGAAGCAATTTCTTCGGAAAAGGATGCTACGATTTCCTCCCCACCTCGAAAATCAATCCCCAGAATTTGATCTTTTTGAATGTATATCGCAAGGCAACCAACAAGCACAATGAACCAAGAAACCAAAAATGCAGGTATCCTAAACTTGTGAAAATCGATTTCAGCCTTCTGCTTTTGCTTCTCAATTTTAGCAAGGCTGATGAGATTTTGAACACCTAATTGCAATAAAATATTTAATAATAGTCGACTGATAAATAAAGCACAGAAAACAGAGGTAATGATACCTATGGCAAGGGTAATACCAAAACCTTTTACTGGCCCGGTGCCCAACCATATCAAAATAGTTGCAGTAATAAGAGTAGTAAGGTTAGCGTCAATGATAGTAGAGAATGCCTTAGCGTAGCCGCCTTCGACCGCATTTTCAGCACTTTTACCTGCCTTTAGTTCTTCACGAATTCTCTCAAATATTAAGATATTTGCATCCACTGCCATTCCAAGTGTTAAAACTAAAGCCGCCATTCCAGGTAATGTAAAAGTAGCTTGAAACAGACCGGCTAGGACTGCGACAACCAACAGGATGTTGGTTGCGACCGAGAGAACCGCAACCCCACCTCCAGATTTATACCAAACGAGCATGAAAATAATGATCGCAACCGCCCCAAGAATGCAGGCATTGGTACTGCTTTCCAAAGCACCCGATGCAAGGGTAGGGGAAACTTCATATTTCTCACCTATTTCTAAAGAAACTTTTAATGGATTGTTCAAAATATCAGCAAGCATTTTGGCTTCACGAGCGCTGAAGTTTCCACTGATCACAGCACTTCCCCCATCGATTCGAGCCTTAACTGTCGGAGCACTCTCGAGTTGTTTATCAAGTACGATAGCAAGTCGCCCAAGTGCCCCCGTTGAAGGATCATTCATCTGAGCAATTTCCCCCGTGAGGTTAGCAAATTCATTTCCTCCTTCAGTTGTGAAATCAAGTCCCACCTCCCAGCCTCCCATTTGATCTTGGCGAGGATATGCTTCTTGAATAATTTCACCATCAGCAGAGGAGAGCCTCCTGACCCATACAGGTTGTTCGTTTGCTTGAGCGTCGTCAGGTAGCATTGCAACAAAGGGAATCCCTTCGTCATCGGTCCATTCCTCACCTTCTTGAATTGGGATAGGAGCATCAGCTCTTACATTAACGATTCGAAACTCAAGCTTTGCTGGCTTTTGTAGCTCTTCGATTAAACTTGGATCTTGTTTTGTGGTCGTATCCGGTATTTGAATTTCAATTGAGCGATCCCCTTTCTGACGAACCATGGTTTCTGCAACTCCGAAAGCATTGAGTCGCTCGTTCATAATCTCAACAACCTTATCCATGGGACTTGCTCCAATTGGAAAATTTTCATCAAGGTTTTGATTCGCGTCAGCAATTTCCATGGTAAAAGCAATCCCTCCTCTTAAATCTAATCCCTTCTTGATTGCAGCTTGTGAATTACGAAGTAGAGTTCTTAAAACCAAGTCGTTTCTTTTGTCTCGATCCTTGACATGACTGGTACGTATACCGGGTTTAATGAGGAAGGGTGCAAGCCTTGACGTGACGGTACCAAGTACTCCAATTGGTGGCTTAAAATATGCAGAGTAATCCAATCGGTTTCTTTTGCCGTAAGACCTTAGAGCACCATAATCGATTTCTGATCCTTCGGGCATTTGACTTTTAATGGTTTCGATAACTTCTGCGAAAGTTTCGTGACCAATATGATTGGATGCATTAGCTTCGGAGGTTACCTGACCCGACGCGTAATCTGCTAAATTACGGTCATCGAGGGGAGAAACAAGAGATATGCTGACTAAAACGAGAAAAAGGGTAATACCCAATCTCCAAATGGTTGATCTATTCATAAATCTGGGCTGTTAAAAAAATCAAATGTATCAATTTGAATAAGTAGAAATTAATCTACTTTTGCGGATATACAATCTTTAGCCATTTCAACTTTAACATTTTCAGAGATCCGGATTACAAAACAGTCATTCTTGATTCCGGTAATAGTGCCAAACAAACCACCAACCGTTTTTACTTTTGTTCCTTTTTCTAAGGCATCGATCATTTTTTGATGATCTTTTTGCTTTTTTCTCCCTGGTGCAATGATGAGGAAATAAAAAGCGATACCCATTACTAAAAATGGCAATAAGCCTTGAAGTATGCCCCCGGATCCCGGTTGTGCACCAGAACCTGACATGGCTAAAGATATGTTCGAGAAAATTGTAGAAGTGCTTAAAATCATAACAAAAAAAGGTTTATCAAAACCCTAAAACAGAAATTTTGCAAGCCTTGAAGAATTGCTTAAAGCTAGTAGAAAGAAGTTTAAATAGATGTAGTTATTATTAATTGAACACAACCAATGAAAAAGCCAAGAACAGCTCCAACTAATTCTATAAATTTAAATTCTTTTTTCATGAGATTTACTAGAAGTTTTTCTACTCGGTCGGAGGAGAACCCTTCAACTTTTTCACAAACCAACTCCTTTACATCCAACTCCTTTTCAAGCTTGTGACTCAATTCTTCAACGGATTCAGTTAGAAAGTCTTTGAGTTCACTTCTAAAAAGATTCGTGACCTTTTCAACCATTTCATCAGACAAAAACATCGATAACATTGGAAATGCGTGGACTAGTTTTTCTCGAATGGTCTTTTCAATTCTTTTACCAATTGCATCCATGCTTGCTTCGCTGGTTGCATTATCTCGAATTTTATTAGTGATTTGATCCATTGAAAGCAATTCCTCTGCTACTAAAGTACCAAGTTTTACAGCTAATTGTTTTTGTCTTTTTGGAAATACACCTTGGAATTGAACGCCTCCAATTGAAATGGCTTGCCGAGGATGAAAAAGCATTTTAACCGCTAGATAATTGGTGATCCATCCAATGAGAGCAGCGAGTATCGGCAAGAGCCAAATAAATGAAGAAGCTTCTTCTTGCAGGGAGGCTAAAGTATGGATTTTAGGGTTAGAAATAAATGAAAACCAATTCATTTTGAAAAGTTTACCAGTTTAAAATTAATAGCATGCATGACTGGAATAAAAATCTTTCGATAAACAAAAAAAGCCGCGAATGCGACTTCAATTTATTTTATGCGTTTCTTGAAAATTAAATCAATTCTTACTACCTTCTTCTCCTTGACCCAAATGATAATTTCTTTCCAAAGCCACGGTTTCTTTTTCGAGAAATATCAGGTGCAGTAGCGGTCAGAGTTCCTGGTTCATCACGATATGCAAAATCATCAATAATTTTCCGATCTAAGGAATTACCTAAAAGCTTTTCAATAGACTCCACCAAGGGAAGCTCCTCAGGTTTGCACAGGGTAAATGCTTCCCCCTCTGTTCTTGCTCTTCCCGTTCTTCCAATTCGGTGAATATAGTCTTCAGAGTGCTGAGGGACATCGTAGTTGATAACATGGGTTACATTCGAAATATCAAGCCCACGGGAAGCAACATCGGTTGCACACAAAATTTTAACATCACCTTTTTTAAAATCCTCTAAGGCACTGACTCGATCGCGCTGCTTCAAATCGGAATGTAAGACACGCACATTTCGACCGTGCTCGGTTAGCCATTGACTGATCTTATCCGTGCCTCTTCGAGTTTGAAAAAAGATGATTAAATTATCAAATTTGATATTTTTGAGAAGTGAAATCAATAGGTCAAACTTTTGAATTGCAGGAACTGGATACAAAGCGTGCCTGACGGTATCTGCAGCTGAAATCTTGATGTCAATTTTTGCCTCAGCTGGGTTTTCCAAGGCCCAAGCAGATAGTCGTCGAACCGAGTCAGGAATGGTTGCAGAAAATAATAGTGTCTGTCTCGATTTGGGAGTTTTTTGGATAATTTTGGTGACATCTTCAATAAAGCCCATGTCAAGCATACGATCTACTTCATCTAGGATTAGAATTTCAATGTTTTGGAGGCTTAAATTTCTTTGACTGATGTGGTCTAATAATCTTCCCGGGGTCGCTACGATAACATCGGGCTCATTCTTTAGTTGGTCCAGTTGTTTTCCATATTTAACTCCTCCGTAGAGGAGTGCCATTCGTAGATCTAGAAACTTTCCATAAATTCGGAAATTTTCCTCGATTTGAATGGCAAGTTCTCTTGTGGGTGCAAGTGCTAATGCTCGACAACCACCATGATTTCCCAACCTGTGAATGGCAGGTAACGCAAACGCAGCGGTTTTACCAGTACCAGTCTGGGCAGACCCAACTAAATCTCTCCCTTGAAGGATCGGAGGTATGGACATTTCTTGAATCGGGGTGGGTTTAATGTAACCAAGCTCTTCGATAGCTTTTAATATTTTAGGGTCTAGACCTAATTCTGAAAAATTCATATA
>DEYT01000035.1 GCA_002364975.1 Opitutia bacterium UBA3151
ATAGAGGTATTAAATTTGCGATCAGCTTTCACCATTAATTTCGGATAATTTCTCGATTGGTTCAGTAAAATCTTGAGGAATAGGAGCTTCCCACTTCATCTCGATTCCTTTGATTGGATGAAGCAACTGGAGTTTGCAGGCGTGCAACATAACTCGATGAAATACATGGGTCTGGTTTTTTCGGTTTCCTCCATAAGTAGAGTCACCTGCCAACGGATGATTTGCATCAGAAAAGTGCACTCTTATTTGGTGGGTTCTACCAGTCAGTATGGTACAACTAACCAAGGTAAAATCATTTGAAAAGCGGGTTGCTACTTTCCAGTTGGTAACTGCTTTTTTTCCATTTGCTGAAACACACATTTTCACCCGCACTTTAGGATGTCGGCCTATAGGACCAATAAATTCTCCCGAATCTAAGGAAAGAGAACCATGTACCAAGGCCAGGTATTCCTTACTCACTTTACGCTCTGAAAACTGACTAACCAAGTTATGGTAAGCCTTTTCAGTTTTGGCTACAACGATCACGCCACTTGTATCCTTGTCCAGACGATGAACAATCCCCGGTCGATCGGGAGCACCGACGGGGCAAAGAATGTCGAGATGATGCATGAGAGCATGAACCAGAGTATTCTGCCCCGTTCCATCACCTGGATGTGTTACCATCCCAGAAGGCTTATTGATTACAATTATGAAATCATCTTCGTAAAGGATATTAAGCTGATATTCAAACGGAGCATGCATCTGAACCGAAGGCCTGCTCAGATCAATTATTAATTCATCGCCGCACATGAGCTTAGTTTTGGGCTCTAATAATTCACCATCAACGCGGGAGACCCTTCCCTCTTCAATCGCTTTTTGAATCAAAGACCGACTTATTTCGGGGAATGATTCAGCAAGAATTTTGTCTACCCGCCCCATTTTTCCTTCCGGACAAATAAATCTATCCTTGCTCATATCCTTAAAGCCATTCCGACTCTAAAATTTTGATTTGTTTTTGCCAATCCATTCGTACTTTAGGATTCAAATCGGCTACTTCAAAACCATTCCAAGCAAGCTTTGCTAATTGAAGTGAATTTAATCCAAGCCTCTTATGGCACACCTCATACTCTTGAGACAAAGAATTATTAAATGAAAGAGGATCATCTGTACTGATGGTACAGAGAAGATTTCTATCCATAAATGCTGGCAATGGGTGCTGATTCCAATTATTTACTACCTTAAGTTTAAAATTACTAATGGGGCAAATATCAAAAATCACGCCTTTATCTTGGGCCAACTTGAGTACCTCTTTATCTTCAATCGCACGAATTCCGTGCTGAATTCTTCTGACATTAAGTTTTTCAATTGCATGACGAACATTTTCTGCTGGGCCAAATTCACCTGCATGTGCCTTTACCGATTTTCCATATTCTGAGGCACGAACCCAAAAGGATTCAGTCCAATTCTCCATGGGTAATGTTTCTAATCCATGTAAATCAATACCGGATAATTCATCCCAATCTTTGATAGCCTCCTCGAGCTTCGGACCTAAATAACCAGTATAGGCGTTCCTGCTAATTCCGAGAAAAACCCGGACTTCCAGACCCCTTGGAATTGCTGCCCTTATTGCAGATAGAATTTCTTCACCTGGAATGTTTAGAAATTCCATCATCCCTGCATGAAAACTGATTTCTACATATTTAACATTTTGTTGAAGGTGGATATCAAAAATCGCTTTAGCTGCAGTATAATAAGATTCAGGAGAATCAAAAAAAGCGAGAGCGTGATCGATCAAAATAGACTCAAACTGTTCAAAACTTGAGTACCTAAAGTCATCTTTACGAAATTCTGGCTTCTTTGAAAACTTTTGAGGGTTTTTCAACTCAAGCAAATGCCAAGGCAAAGCACCTTCTATATGCAGATGAGTTTCAGTTTTCGGTAATTTTTCAATAAATTGAGGTATCGCCGATGGATCAAAATTCATAGGAGAATCACTCCCTTAACAAATGACTCGGATTTAATTTCTCCAAATCTTTGGCTACGAATATTCCATTTTTTCGAATCAACTGCCCGTCAAACCAGATTTCTCCGCCACCCCATTCCGGGCGTTGAATCGAAACCATATCCCAATGAACTTGTGATTTATTGCCATTGTTTGCTTCTTCGTAGGCTTGCCCAGGGGTAAAGTGAAAAGAACCATCAATCTTCTCATCAAAAAGAATATCCAGCATCGGCTCTTTAATCATCGGGTTAAATGCAATTGCGAATTCTCCAATGTAACGGGATCCATTGTCTGAATCTAAGATTTCATTTAACCTATCTTGATTGCAGGAAGATGTGGCCTCGACAATTCTACCATTTTCGAAGCTTAAACTAATATTTGAAAATGCACTACCCTGATAAATGGTATCGGCATTAAAAGTTACAGTTCCTTGGACGCTATCCTTCACAGGACAGGAAAAAACCTCACCATCTGGTATGTTATGAGTCCCGCCACAAGAAATCGCATCGATACCTTTAACTGAAAAGTTAAGATCAGTCTCAGGGCCAACAATCTTAACTTGATCCGCATCTCTCATTCTTTTCTCCAGAGCAGTCATACCTTCGGTCATTTTCGAGTAATCCATGCAACAGGCATCAAAGAAGAAGTTTTCAAATGCCTCGGTGCTCATCTTGGCTTGTTGAGCCATAGAAGGGGTAGGCCAACGCAAAATGCACCACTTTGTTTTTTGAACACGCCAGTCAAGGACAGGTTTGAGTGCCTTATTAGCTAATTTCATATCTTCGGTCGGCAAATCAGAATTTTCGAAAACATTATTACTTCCACGCACAGCAATATATGCCTGCATTGATTTCATTCTCTCTAACTCCCAATCTAAGCTTTTTTCCAACTGCTCCTTTGCTGCACCCAATATGCACTCCCTGTCCACACGAGCTGATTGGATTAAAGAATATGGGTAACCGCCTTTTTCCTTAACTGCCCGAATGAGTGCAATCGACATTTCTTGAGGAATATCGAAGGAGTGAACGAGGACATTCTCTCCTCTTTCAACTTTCGTGGAATGGGATACTAGATTACGAGCCAAAGTTAGATAACGAGGATCCATAGATGAACTGATTTTAAAGTGAAATTATAAACCCCGTCTGATTTTAGAGCCTGCAAAATTGATTCTCACGCGATAGACTTTCTTAACTCGGTTAATTATTTCATAGGATTTAGGATCAATACGAGCAGGAACTTCCATTCTTCGGATATCTACCACTGCAGTAAAGCCCCGCTCCGTAAAAACATCAATAAGCATTGCTATCGCAAGTGGATCATCAAAAACATGATGCTCAGAATTGATATATGCCAAACCTGAAATCGAGTGTTTTTCCACGACCGGAATAAATTTCGTTTTGATCAAAGAAACTACCTGCTCAAATAATTCAGAATGAAACTTTTCATAAGAATCCAGTCGGTGTACCAATAACTGTCTAGCATGGAGTGAAAGTTTCTGAGCCAAAGGGATGGATGAAATTCGGTCGTAAGTGGGTTGATCAAGCTCGAGAGAGCTCTGGTATTTGAGTTCCTGTATGATCCTCTGCTGAACTTCTATAATACTGCCGTGTGCATTGATGAAATGATAATGGAAAACTTCCCGCAGTGTGGTAAGGGAATCATAGGTTGATTCCTTAAATGTCTTATATCTTCGATGAGCTGCATCTTCTTCTAGATCGGTCTTTCGTAGTTCCCATCTCTCTCCTACGCCCGAGGCTTCTACTTCTGCATTGTGTGCGATTGCCCTTTCACCTCGAAGTAATTGTCGTTTAACGCTTTCCTCTTCGTCAATAAATAACATGATGATGTGGAACCTAGGTTTTGGGAATTGAGATTCTTGAAAAGTTCCTAGGTATTTACTTCTGAGTTCTGACAAACGACCATGAAAAAGCTTCAAGCATTCAACTTGAGTTTTGGTACGAGGGAAACCATCTACAATGGCACCGCTTTCATATTCCGGACTTAGCAGGGAATTTAAAACCAACTTGGTAACTTCACGATCTCCTGCCAATAAACCAGCATCGATCTTCATACGGGCTTCGGGTGACCGAAGAAGCTCACTCACGATAATTGGCTTTTCGGTAAGATCACGAAACTCCATAATAAACGCAGTTTGCGTGCCCTTCCCGGCCCCTGGAGCTCCATTAAGCCAAAAGATCTCTGCTGGAAATCGTAAGTTCTCGGTACCGACATCTTGTTCAATTTCATGCCAAATGGTCTGAAAGATCATTTGAGCATCTTTAACCTCAAGATCTTCAACTTGTTTCCTTGAAGGTTTTGCAGAAGAAATTATGCCTGAAGATACTGACTCTTTTTTGTTCGAACCAGTTTCTACATCCTTTTTTTCAGTCAACTTAGTGGACATATGATTAAATAAATAATATAAAACTCAACTTCGTCAACTTTAGGAAAAAGAATTAAATACCTCCTCCGTCTTCGTAAAGGGGGCTTGATGATATAGAATGGTCCATCCCTAGGTAAGGCATTTCTCCGTGTTCAACTTGCCCAACAATTTTCGCAGGTACACCAGCCACGGAAGCTCGAGGAGGGACATCATGCAAAACCACACTGCTTGCACCAACACGAGCACCCTCACCAATTTCAACATTACCCAGAATCTTAGCACCCGCCCCAATCAAAACACCTGATCTTATTTTGGGGTGACGATCTCCACGCTCTTTCCCAGTTCCTCCAAGGGTCACTTCATGCAGGATAGATACATCATCATCAATCACACAAGTTTCTCCAGCGACAAATCCAGTTGCATGGTCAAGTAGAATTCCTTTTCCAATCTTAGCAGCAGGATGAATATCAACGGAATAGATTACCGAGACCAAGCTTTGTAAGTACAATGCCATTTGCCTTCTTTCCTGTAACCAAAAACGGTGACATGCACGGTAGGAACAAAGAGCTTGGAAGCCTTTGAAATAAAGAAAGGGGCTAAGATAATCATTGCATGCTGGATCCCGCTCTTTTACTGCATCTAAATCATGAGCAATCGAAGTAAGAATTCCTGCATCAT
>DEYT01000096.1:0-2549 GCA_002364975.1 Opitutia bacterium UBA3151
ATGGGGATAGTCCTGGCATAGCTGACAGTTTTAAACTTTCGAGAGCAATGTATTATTACCCAAAATAGGAAACGAGGAGCTCGGGTTTCTCGGTACGATGGTTATGCCTTGCTGCCATGCTTCAGATAGGAATGAGGCGGCATTTTGTACTCCGCCAAACTGATATCCTAGCTGTGAGTGAAATTGACAAACTCCTCTCAACGAATTCTTTAAGCAATGATCATCGAAATAATAGGTGTAGTCAGTTGAAATGATTGGTGGTGCGGAATTTTTCTTTTTAAGTTTACTGTAGTAAGGTTGATCCAAGTAATAAAACAACCCGGAATTTTTACCCCTTATGGTTTCCTCGATGACTCTTTTTAAAAGCCTGTGATCTACATGATTGCCTATCGCTGAGGGGCTAAATACATAAATTGCCGAAAACTTTTCCATTACTTCGTTTATCCAGCTGCTAATTTCACTCTTAAGTTTTTCCTCTTTTTGCAAATTGCCGAAAAGAAGGTTTGAGGAATTATATCCACGGTGAGGAGCTTCGAGAAAAGGGCCATGGACTATTTCTACTTTCTCAGTAAGTGTAGCTGCCCAGTTTTTATCTTCCAGACGACGTAACTCCATATAATCGAAATCTTCGGCGAATCCCTTACTCGTTTGACATTCCAGTGCAAAACCGGAGGGATGCAACTTGGATCCTGTAAAGCAGGTTGAGACTACACAGCGAAATCCCATCTCAGCGAGTTTAACGATCAAAGGAGTGCAGGAAAATGCAACATCATCCAAATGCGGGGAAAAGAAAATTATTGAATTATCTCCCGTCATAGCAAGTGAGGTTCGTATCTAAACTTGCAACCCAAGTCAGCATTTTCCAGTTGGGTTAGAGGATTGTAAATTTTTTCCCATCCGTCATCAGGGTTTTTGGGAAGCACTTTTTCGATGCTTTTTGTTAAGAGAAGAGATACTGTTTTCCAGTTATATTTTGCATTAACTTCTGAAATCGCGGCGGATGCCAATTTTTTTCGGAGAGCATGATTTTTAAGTAGCAAAATGATTTTGTCAGCCAGGTCTTCAATATTGTGAGGTTCATGGAGCAGCCCGTTTTCCATGTGTCTGATGCAGTCTACGACCCCCACTGAATTGGCGGCGATGATTGGAATCCCGCTGGACATGGCTTCAAGTATGGTGTTCGAAAATCCTTCCGACCAAGTTGGTGAGAGAAAAATTTCAGACTCCCTGTAAATCTCAGGAACATCTGAATAACGGGCTTTCCCAGTAAATTCAACCAAATGGCTCAATTTAAGTTTATTGGCCAAGTCTATCGACTCCTCCAAGTCAGGACCGATTCCGCTCACCACAAGCTTAATAGGCCAACTTTCCTTTACCAGTTGTAAAGCTTCCAAAAGATCAAAAATCCCTTTTCGTCGATCGACCCGTCCATGGTAAAGAAGCTTTGCCGGGTTGGAAAGTTCTCCCAATTGCACTGAACGATTGGGCCGAAAGTCATCCGAGTTTATTGCACCCGGTATAATTAACAATCGTTCCTTATCCAGGTTATGGTTCTTGCAGACTTCATCGGCAAAGGAACTACTTCCAATAATCAAAAGATTTGCATGATTAAGTACCGCAAGCATCGCGGATTTGTGGGTCGAACAACATAACCCGACCCAGTGGCCATCGCCACCCTGAATGCTAACCACATTGGGAATGCCAAGCATGGAGGAAATTTTCAGAGCGGCCATTCCATTGGGATAACAATATTGTGCGTGTATCAAGTCGAACGGCTTCCTCTTATGCAGGGTCACTGCAAGTTTGACCATCTGATCCATGTCAGACTCAAAATCTGCAGGCTTGCCGGAGTTGGCGATTTCTTCGCCGTGGCTGCGCAACCCATGAATCTCCACCTTATCCAGTAGACTTGGTGGTCCGCCACCGTATATCTTAGTCCCTACTTTATCTTCCCTGTACTGTGATATCATGACCATATCATGTCCCAAATTCGTCATCTCGCGCAGGTAATTCATGGCATAGACACTCATTCCGCTTATTGTTGGAAAATACCTTCTGGACAAAAAGCATATTCTCATAGGTCAACTTTTTTCGAGGGCCATAAGAAACATAGCCATAGTTTCAATTTCAGTTTCGTCCACCAAAGAAGGCTTGTCAGGTTTCTGCCATTCTCTTGAAACTTTGTCGAGTTGCCTAACAAAAGGAGAATAAATGTGGTCATTTGGAAAATCGATTTCTTTCGACCCATGCAGAGTGGTAACTTTCAGATGACCACCCGCTTCCTGACCCAGGGTATTAAGAGCGTAAATCCTTCCCTCTGTTCCTATTATCTCAAGTTGTCTTCGGGGCAAGGGATCTGGGCAATTGTATCCACATTGAACAGTGCCCAAGATTCCACATTGAGTTTTAAATTGAGCAATCGCTCCATCATCAACCGCTGACTCTTTTTGGGAGTAAGAATGCACGAGATTCTGTCTTTCCAGAGTAATTGATTGAAAGGAGGTGTGTAAGAGAAAGGAACACAAATCCAGACCGTGTGGGATTAAGTC
>DEYT01000096.1:2967-3153 GCA_002364975.1 Opitutia bacterium UBA3151
CTGTGTGACTTGCCCCAATTCTCCTTTGGCAAGAAGGGTTTTGATGAGTTGGTGGGCGGGGTGATACCTTTGGTTGTAAGCCGACTTTAGGCGTACGCCGGCTTCTTTGCACAAAGAAACGGCTTTATGCAGATCTTTCAAATTGGTGCAGATTGGTTTTTCACAAAGAATATTGATCCCAAGACT
>DEYT01000167.1 GCA_002364975.1 Opitutia bacterium UBA3151
CTAGAAAGACCATAACCAGTTGAGGCACCAATGACCAAGACACGTTTTGGCTTCTTCATGTTCACGGTAGGATTTTTTTCAGCATAGCTAATTTGATCCATTACGTTCTCAAAACATCCATGAGGGTGTGCGGTAATACATACGAAACCTTTAATTCTTGGTTTTACAATCATAGAAATTATCTAACATCATTGACTTCCATAAAGAAGTATATTTTTGCTTTATTAGATAATTATGGGCTTCAGAAAGAAAAATAAGGCACCTGAAATTGACTTGGTCGCAGAATTCATGAAATTACCTGCTTCGGACAATACAATGTTTTTATCGTCTCCATCTTCCATCTCAGAAGTGATCGAAAAGATTTGGAATGAATGGTCCATTGGAACTAAAAATTCACCCGAACAAATCATTTCTCAAGAGTGGAATAAAATAGTGGGAACTAAATTATCATCTCGGTGTGCACCCGAAAAACTTAGTTCCAATGGAACTCTTTACTTACGGGCAGCAAATGGACCTGTTAAACAAGAGCTTTCTTTTATAAAAAAGAAAATTATTTCAAGAATATCCAGACTCGATGGTTGTACATTCGTAAAAGATATAAAAATTACTTAATCGACCCTGTCACTTATTGAAAATGATCGATTTCGTTATATCGCGAGGCAACAAATTTAAAAGAAAATGCCGCTATGCACACGAGAATTGTCCAAAACCAAAACTCGTCCGCACCAAGCAGAAGAGGTTGCCCTTGACTATCAACTAGCAGGAATTTGAGCCCCGAAGCTAGATAGTTACCGAGAGATACAGTCAAAAGAAAAAGAGCCATAATCACTGACTTCATCGAATTTGGGGCTTGGGTGTAGGCAAACTCTAAACATGTAATTGATACGAGAACTTCCGCAGCAGTAAGAACCAAACAAGCGAGAACTTGCCAGAATACACTTGGAGTATAACCAGCATCGACCTGGATTTGAATGATGGAAACTATTGCAAAAGCAAATCCCGCAACCCATAAGCCAGCCGAAATCTTAGCTAGGGGGGTAATTTCTGTAAATCTTTCTAAAAAGGGATAAATGAAATATGAAAAAACTGGTATTAAAAGCAAAATAAATAATGGATTCCAAACTGCGGAGACCTGAGCAGCAAGCATTTCCATACCACCAAATAAAGGAATCCAATCGGGTAAAGTCCGGTTAAGCTCACGTGCTTGTACCTGCCAGAGAGTTCCAATTTGGTCAAATAAGGCCCAGAAAAGAATTACAAAAGAAAATATCGAGGCTAAACGAGCTAAGATTATCATATTTTCCTTAGAAAAAGTATCGACAAAAAATGCTTTTCCACGGGGTGGAATATGAGCAAAGTCTTTTCTTCCCATCCAAAATACAAAAGTTGCAATTGCCATCAGAACTCCAGGCAAACCAAAAGCATAATGAGGACCGAAAATGGTTTCACCAGTCTCCTTTTGTCCAACAATTCCTGAAACATAGGGATAAATGAGTTCACCGAGAGACCCTTCAACACGAGCGGCTTCCAGCAAAAAAGGCGTAAGTAAACCGGACATAAAAGCACCAAAATTAATCGAGAAATAAAACCAACCAAAAACCTTCGAGATTAGATGTTTGTTTCTTTTGCAGAATTGATCACCGACATGGGAAGAGACGCAAGGCTTAATTCCCCCGGAGCCTAGGGCTATTAAGCTAAGCCCCAACAACAACCAGACCCGTGAGTCTCCCCAGACGCCCATAAACGCTAAACAAGCATGCCCAAGGCAATAACAAATAGAAAGCAGCATGATGGTCTTGAATTTGCCCCAATAAGCATCTGCTAAAATGCCTCCAAAAATAGGAAAGAAATATGCTGAACCCACAAATAAATGAATCCAAGCCTCGGCTTCTTTGGTTCCAAACATATGATTTGTTCCATCTGGTTGGACTAAGTACAAAGTCATATAAGCCAGCAAAATACTGCGCATCCCATAAAATGAAAACCTCTCTGCCGCTTCATTGCCTATTATAAAAGGAATACCAGGCGGTAGACGGGAAGTATCAATGGGGAAAATCCTATACATTTTTAGTTACGGAGAATAACATCCTCATTCTTCCTTCGCTTAAGTTCATTATCAAGATCACTCATTACCGCAGCTTTTTCTTCGCTCATTGGTTCAACCTTTTCTGCTTTTCCACGTTTGCTCCAAAGACTTTGAAGTAAAGCAAATATATTGAATAATACTCCCGTAGAGGCAATTAGAGTGATAAACACTCCTTGGGTTTCGAAAATCAACGATATTACAGCAGTTAATTTCCAAAAAAGAAGATTAAACAATATCAGCTTTGTTTTATTCATATTTTAATGTTGATAATTACCACTCGAAAGAAATGCATTAAATAACTTATGTTCTTGCAATATACATCTCATTTTAGTGGGACAATACAATGAAAATTTATAAGTTTTTTATATCCCTGCCCTTTTTATTGTTCTTGAGTTGCGAACCTCAGCAACCCGAATCTGAAGTTGAAGAGCTAAATACAACGGAATCAAAAGATATAATATCAGAAGCAGATACCGATCTACCATCCCCCCTTCTGACAAAAGAAATTGCCAAAGTACCGATAGTGCCATCATCTCCTCCGGAATCTCAAATGATTCCCGAGAAACCTGAGCCCCAGATAATTGAAGAACCAACTCCAACAGAACCAAGTTTTTCAGATGAATTATTAAAAGCCGTGAGTTATTGGGAAAATATACCGCGTTCTGTTTTTCCTCTGAAAAATGTAAGCATTGAGGAAGAAATAATTTTCAAATTGATCGGAAAACAAAATGAAGTAATGGCTTCCACTCCATTTGCAGCTGGTAAAGAAGTCGTGGCCAAAGCAATAAGAGGGACTACCTTGTTCGTCTCCCCTTCTGAGTCTTCAAAATTACAAGCAACAATTGATATGGAAAAGACAGACTTCAAGCAATGCGTTGCTTTTAGGTTTGAGATGGGTAAAAAAATTATTGAACTAAGAGAGCAACAAAGAAAAGAGCGGGAGCTTGCCAAACGAGAAGGAACTTTATCCCAATCGGAAACTAAGGAAAAAATGGAAAATATAAATATCGAAAATATGAATATACCCGGAGACTTTGGACATGGAAAATTTTGTATTTGTTCTGAATGCAGGCAAAAAAGATTGGCATTAACCGGATCTATGAAATAGTTTACTGATCATGAACCTTTCTACCAAAAAGAAAAAAAAGAAAAAAATTATTGAAATTGGCGATCATGTGAAAGAGACAGTGTCCTCAAAAGGTAAAAAAAGATGTGGTGAAGTGCTCATGATCCTTGATGATAATCCCGGTGATCCAACGATGGAGTGCGTGGAAATCCATCCAGATGAGTTGGTTCCTTTAGAAAAGGGTTCGGATGGAATGCGTTCTTTCAGAACCAAAAGATCCAAATTAAAACTTTATACCCCAAGAAAACAATTATTTGCCAAGAAAACATTTGAGAAGGGTGATGTGGTGCGTCACAAGCGTGGGGCTACCATAAGATATGGTAGAATTGTTTGTTTTGTTCACCCCGATGGACTTTATTCCACATCCCATGAAGAGGGATATAATGGCAAAGACCTACTAGAATGTGTAGAGATCAATAAGAAGCCAGGTCTTCTCCAAATTATTGGACCTGATGGAGAACCCAAAAGGTTTCAAGCACAAGGGAAGGATTGCAAAATCATCAAGGTCATCACCGTCGACTCAAAAGGGGAAGATACCACCATGCACAAGCTTGATATTCCGGAGGATGAAGACGAGCTTTAGATCAACGATCTAAGAAATATCCTCATGCAGGTTTCAAGCTCCGAAAAAAGCATCCAACTCATCTTTTTTTAACCTGACTAACCTGCTCCCAGGAGTCTTGTACGCAAGAACCCTCATGGTACTTAACTTTCCTGCTGAAGTTTCCCAAGTAAACCTAACTTGTCCGGAAGACCATCGTGTGTTACACCATTTAAGGGAATAAGCTTGAATTAAATAGTCAATAGCCTCGGCACGATTTAAATAATAAATTCCTTTTATTTTGCGTACCAAAACAAAAAAACAAAAAACAGGACCGAACTCTAGTTAGGAGTCGTAGTCGCCTTTTTTAATTTTCTGACAACTTGCAATGGAAACACCGGCTACATCCGAAGCTTCTTTGAGTGTTTTTCCACTATTGAGCAGGTTCTTAACCTCTGAGACAACTTCAGAGGTTATTTTCTTTCTCTTACTCTCTACGCCAAAACGTGTATAAAACTCAGACTTGGCAATAGGTGGCAAACCATTGATATAACATTCCAAGTAGTCCACAACGCTTCTAAAAAGTTTACGACCATCACTGCGAAGATGTTTTTTATGATCATCTTTGATGTGATTGTAAAAATTCTCCTTCTTTACCTTCTTATTTTTTTTAGCATTTATCTGCTTTTCAATTTTCTTTTTTAATCGTTGAAGATCTTTTATACTCGTATCCTCTGCTATATTCATAATTTATAAGTTTTATAGGTTAATTTAATTAATAAAATAGGGAGAAGATAAAATGTAAAGTTTTTAGTTTAAAAATCGATCTAAATCACGGTATTGGATAGCTTCAAGTAAATGTTCCTTTTCTATATCCTCTGAATATTCAATATCAGCTATTGTCCTTGATACTTTTAATATTTTTCCATAGGCACGAGCTGATAAAGTGAGGCGCTCCATGGCCATGGTTAGAAGTTTCATGTTTTCATCAGATATACCACAATGTTCTTCCATTAATTTCTCCGTCATCCCAGAATTTGTTTTGCAATGTTCAGAAGCAAACCTTTTGCTCTGCTTTTCCCTGCATGCAGCAATACGCTTACTAACCCGACTGGAAGATTCGCCTTTTGCACCAGACCTCAACTCTTCAATTTTCACTGCCGGTGCCTCGACATGAATGTCAATTCGATCGAGTAGTGGACCACTTATCTTGTTCCGATATCTTTGAATTTGAGGAATGGAGCAACGGCAAGTTTTTGATTCATCTCCTAGATATCCGCAAGGGCAAGGATTCATTGCTGATACTAACATAAACTCGCATGGCAAAGTAACCTTTCCAGCACTTCTTGAAATCGTAACTTCACCGTCTTCAAGGGGTTGCCTTAAAACTTCTAAGGCTGATCTTTTAAACTCAGGTAATTCATCCATAAAAAGAATACCATTGTGAGCCAACGAAATTTCACCTGGACCTGGCTTTGTCCCTCCACCGAGAAGCCCGACATCACTAATCGTGTGATGAGGACAACGAATGGGTCTTCCCATTCCATTTCCATGCAAACTTGATGAAAGACCGCCGATCGAAAAAATATTCAAAACCTCAAGGTATTCATCCAGAGTGGGGGGTGGTAGAATGGATGGAATTCTCTTTGCGACCATTGATTTCCCAGACCCGGGTGGGCCAAGCATTAGCAAGTTATGCCC
>DEYT01000017.1:0-23983 GCA_002364975.1 Opitutia bacterium UBA3151
TAAAATGCCAGTTGCGCCAATAGATTTACTCTCCGTGGGTCCAATAAATTTACTCTTGCGATACTTAAGATTCCCTGTGGAAATAATGCATGAAAAACATCGACTTAAGATCACTCCTTATCGGCATTCTTCTCACAACTACCGTTTTCTTTGGGATAGGAGCCACAAGCCCTGATGACAAATGGGACAAGCGTCAGCAGTGGCAGGTGCGTTATTTCCAGGACTACGAAATTGGCTTATCTGCAACCCGAGGTTGGGAACCAATTAGTAGTCACATTAAAAAAGGAGGGCAGTTTGACGAATACCACATACTCTGTAGAAAGCGTACTGATTAAAAACGCCAATAGGACAATAGCGCCAATTGAATCAATACTTAGCTATTAAGCAAAGAAGCCTACCATAAGGTAGGCTTCTTAAAAGCTTGATAAGCTTTACCGCTTAATATGCTTTAGTAGGGGTACAGATTCCAGTTTGTTCAGAAAATTAATGAGTTGGTGGGATACGAACCGAACCAAATTGCAATGCCGTGAAGGATACGATGGCCCAAGTTATTGAGGAGACGATGGTTAGAATAATACACCGCTTTTTTCGCCAATGATGCATTTTTAAAAATTTTAAAATAACTGTTCATCACAGATCAATTTAGTGTGTTAATAAAGGTAAGACCAGTGGTCGCGAAAGTCGTAATGACGGCGACCATGAATCCTGTATTTCGAAAAAATTGGTTGTCGTTAAACACGAAAAGTAAATCGTCACCGTTAAGATTTTAGATCACTCTGATTTAATTTATTTTCATCGATGCTTTTTAACTCGGAAGTATATTCCAAAACTGTTTGCAAGTACTGGCTGTGACTCCATCAACATCTCTGTAGTTGGAGTCGATCACCAGAATAGGTCCAAGAGTAGAAAAAAGATCAATAAATAGGTGTGGCAGCATAAAAAAGTGCAACCAAACAAAAAATACTTAGTCTCAGGTGCAGACAGATTAAAATAATAGGTGTAGGCGGGTGAGATAACTCCAGAAAATGGATTTCTACCTGCATCAACCTACATATATTATGTTCATTTTTTTTATAACTCTTCCTTCCTTTTGTACTTTGGGGCAGGTAAAAGAATAGTTATGAATCATCCATGCAAAGATTCGTACGACAAAAGAAAACAGTATTTAATCGGGTGATATGTAAAATTTTTTTTAAGGAAGCCTCCTTAGATCATGGATTCAAACTAAAGAGTTGCGTGAGTCAAATCCAGTGCTTGCAAATAATTTTCGAATATCCTTCCAAGTTAAAAAGTCTCGATAAAATAATTTTAACCATAGTGATCTAAAATTTGAATGGGGACGATTTATCTCCATGCTAAATAACAAACAATGTTTCCAGATTATAGGATTTATGGTTGCAGTCATTATGACTTTCGCAACCACAGGACTTACCATCATTAATACAATTAATTGATTTGTGGTGAACCGAAGTAAGAAAAGCTTCAAAAATGGGTTAGTGGCAAAAAAACCATTGTATGATGATTCCTATCGTGTCCTTAAAAATCCTAGGTACTCAGATCCTTTCATAGGAATGCAATTGGGAGCCGTTCGTTTGCCACCAGTTCGCAATTTCTCTGATCAAACTAATTCTGTACCCCAACAAATTCACAGTATACGGTAGGTTCTTCTAGTTCACTGTTCTTGCAGTCGACTTCATTCTTCTTCTCCTCACTCGCACATCATAAAGTCCGAATCCGTCCTCCTTGCCGTCCTTCCATTTTTGCTCGCTTTCTTTTGTCCTTTAAATGCCTAGCGGTATGAAAACTTACCGCTTTGTCAGTAAATAAAGTGTCAGAATTCATATGACCATGGATTTCATTTGCATTGTGGCTTTCCTAATCTGAAATGTGAAGACCAACGATGATCTGTGACTGCCTGACTCCCTTCGTATCTGGATTTTATCAATTTTAACCACCTTTGTTTCTGCACCCAAAACTAAAGAGATAAGACGAGTAAGGAGAGTAAGATCGCTTTCACCATACAACCCAACCAACTATGCAGGTCGTCGTCAAGAATTGGCTTACATTATGCCTAAATAGGAAATTCATAAGCACCTTCAAAGTTACTTCTATTGAAATTTAGTTACTAAATTACAAGGTTATCCGACATTTTTCCGCCAAATTCATCAATGTGAAAATTTTAGTGGTCACTTTGCATTGTGAAAAAAGATTTAAGACAAAACAAATTAAGATAATCCCGATACCGCTACCATGACTTGGCACCAAAAATAAAAAGGGTCTTTATACTTAAAAACTTTTTCAACGGTTCGGTTAATACCATCATATTTCCAAACCCACCCTCTTTTTAACGATATGATTGATAATATTACTATCCATACCCCAAAAAATATGCCTAACAAAATCTTCTCATTTTGATTTTCCATCCCCAATGCGTAAACCAATCAAACACTGCATGCCATGGCTTTTCACCAAGTCTCGACTGGACATGATCAAGACAAAGGTCTTGCCTAGAAAGTAGAAGCATAAGAAAAGAATGAATGGCAAAGACGAAAGAAGAAGTTTTTAAGGAATTTAAGTTAGATGTATACAAGCATTATCAAAACAGCGTCTCATTGTATATGCTATTGAGAATGGAGGCAGAGAAAGTTAAGCGTGAGATTAAGATAAATGCAGAGCAACATGATCCAAAGAGGATGGGTAGAGATTTGCATGATGCAAACATGGTGCAAATGTTTAGCAGTAGACTTATCGCCAATCTTGCAGACATAACAAGAGAATCTTTTGAGACTAAGAAAGAGCTTGGTACTACAGTAAAGACTGTTTAAAGAAAAGGGCCTGATTTTGATGATAGTGTTAAGTGTAAGGTTAAGGTCTTGGAGGAAAACCGAACAAGGTATTTTATGGATCCTTACTTCAAGCATCTTATTAAACTTCTCCAATGCTTGAACTTGATCTCGCTTGCTCTTTGGGAGTCGGAGGGCTATCGAAATAGAGATGCATTACTTAATTGTAATCCTCTTCTTTATCCTGATTCAACAATACGGTTGCTCGGATCCAGCGGATACAAAACCTGAACCCCAAAATGATCAAGGTACACTTGCACGCCGGGAAAAGATAAAAATGCTTGAAGCTCAGGTTAAATCACTGCGGTGGGAAAATACCCGTCTTGCTTTGAAAGTTCGCACGGTTGATGGAAATAGAATGGTTAAGGATAAACCAACAGGACTTTGGCATTATGATGTCGAAAGAATTCCTTACACAGGAATGGTTGTGGAGAAATTTCCCGATGGTACCCCCCGAGCAGAAGCGAGTTTTATCAAAGGTAGAAAAGATGGAATGGAAAGATATTGGCACGCTAATGGTAAGCTCAAAGAAGAAAGTCACTGGTTTGACGGCCAACCCGATGGAATCATGCAAACTTGGAAAGAAGAGGGAGAGGTCCAACGTATTGTTCGATTCAAAAGAGGTGAACTTATTGAAGTGCTCAAAGAATGAGCCGAGTTGGAAGTTCTTCAGTAAGGGTATTGAAGTCCACGGGGCAAGCGAACGAGTCCGATCCATCTAGGTCGTTCGCAAAAAATCGGCAAATCTGGAAGAGGGTATTGTTTCGGATTGGAAGGTGGGCGTAAATTTGTAAGTACTTGGGGCACTAATATTTGATAAGCTTCGGGGGGAGAACCATAAGCAAAAGTAAGAAGTAGATCATGCCTTTGATTTGGCCGATTAGTGTGATGGAAATCCAGAACGCGAATCTCTCCACCAGCACCTTTAAGGTCAGGGCAAAAATAATGGAGTTGATCTGGGGTATTGCGGTCAAAGCGAACAAGAATGTCTCCTTGTCCGGTACCATTTCCTAAAATTCCGGTTTTGTATTCTAAGTCAGAATCTTCAGAGTCCGTTCCAATCATAAATGCTTTCGAGTAAGTTTTGTTATCCAATCGCAGGCGGTAGTTAAGATTTCGGTCCAAATAAAGGGTTCTTGAACTGGAAGCATTATCATCCAAGTCAGGATCTCCTTGAATGACAAAACGACCGTTTTGCCAAGACACAGGTAGAAGAATTTCAATTGCGATCAATTGAACGGTTTTCCACTGGATTTCATATTCTCTGGCTTTTTTGAGAATGGGAAGCATGGCTTCTTCGTGAATGCGTTCGGGTGTGAAGCGGGAAAGGTGTCTCCATTCGTTTCTCCAATTATGCTTAAAAGCAAGTTCCCACCTTTGCTCAGCGTTACTTGCATCTTGTGGGAAAGGGAGCGAATGAATGCTGATCAAATCATTACGAAGGGATTGATTACGAATATTTTGAAGCAAAAATTTAAAGTTCTCTTCAGAAATAGAAAAGATCGATGAATCGTACAGACTTTTAAAGTTATTGGTTCTAAAGGAGTCAAAAATCTTTCGACCAAGTGCTTCCTTTGGATGAACTTGGGCAGACAAAGTGGAAAATGTAAGTGCAATGATAAGGGTTGTGGATACCTTGAAGAACATACGATTCATTTTTACAGACTAGAGAATTCTATTAATCCTACAAGCAGTAAGAATTGTGAAATTTTGATCAAATTTGCGAAAAATTCTAGATATGGATCATGAATTGCATTAAAATGACAAAATGAAAAGAAATGGCTTATTGGATAGCAGGCAATTAGAAGCTTTTGAAGTGCTTTGTTCGACGGGTAGTTTTACGGAAACTGCTAAGAGGTTGTTCCTGACCCAGTCCGCGGTGAGTCATTCGATGAAGTCCTTGGAAGATGAAGTAGGAAGTCAGCTTTTCAGAAGGCAAGGTAAGAAATTTTCGATTACCGAAGCGGGGGACCGCTTATTGCGATTTGCTCGTCCATATCTAGCAGAAATGCAATCCCTACGCGATGAATTGAGTGGCTATGAAAAGTTTGGCTCCGGGCGTATTAGGCTGGGTGCCAGCCCTCAAGCATGCCGTTTTTTATTACCACCGATTCTCACGAAATTTAAGGAAGCACATCCGCATTGCAGGTTTGAAGTCAAGGCGGATGATACTCCGAAATGCTTGGAGATGTTGAATCAAGGAGAGATCGATTTGGCGGTGACTCTTGAACCGATCAAGAGCAATGAAATTGAATTCGTTCCTTGTTTTTCTGACGAATTGAGGTTGGTACTACTTCCTGACCATGATTGGTGCAAAAAAGGTAAGATTGATTGGGGCGAAGTGCACAATGAAAATTTTATCCTTTATAATCGTTCAAGTTATACCTTCCGGCTTTTAGACGATTATCTGGATGGCAAAGGTATCAAACTTAGTTCCTTCATGGAAATTAGCAGCCCCGAGGCAACGAAAGAACTGATTAAGGTTGGCATGGGAGTTGGTGTAATGGCTGGTTGGGCGGTGGAAGAGGAGTGTAAATGTGGAGAATTGAAAAGTTTGTCCCTTGGTATACCCAAATTGACTAGGACCTGGGGAATCTCGGTTCGTAAAGGCAGAAAACTTAACAGAGCAGAAAGAATTTTTATCAAAATCGGTGAAGAATCAGGTTGTCATTGGATGGTAAGCAAAGAGAGATAACGGTTTATTTCCATGTTGTTTTCTTGCAGGGAAGATGAATTCCATACAAAAACAATGGATGAATCTAAATCATAGACACCTTATATTGTTGATTCTTTCCTTTTCCATTTTCCAAATAAGTAAAGGTCAAGAGAGATCAATCTCGGGAGATTCTCGAAATTTCAAGCTCTGTCCGGTAAAAGAAGTTCAGTCTTCTCTGCCACCAACCATGGATTCTGGCCGTTATAGTGTCCAGAGACTCATTGATGGAAAACTTCCCAAAGATGGATGGAGATCGACTTGGACAGCATGGATGAAAAAGAACCCATCCCTAAGTTTTGATCTCGGTAGCGTACGTAGAATCGGCGTGCTTCGAATTTATTATCAACCATGGGATCGATCCCAAGAACTTTCCAAGGTAAAGGTCGAAGTCAGCTTGGATAATCAAAAGTTTATGACTTTTAATGAATATACTGGATTTGTATCTGAAAAGAGCAGAGGAGTTTGGGCAGAAATTGATCTTAAGGCGATTAAAGCCAAGTATTTTAGAATCACTCCTGATTATGACGGATGGGGAAATCAATGGGGTGAGGTGGAATTTTGGGAAATTGTAAACTAATTCAATAGATTCACTTACGATTTATCCTAGTTTTACCTTACTAAGATGAGTGACTCGACTCGTCCACCCCATCAGTTATCTCCCCAAGTTCATTTGGATAGGGCTCGGGGGTATTTTGAACTCGAAATGTTTCAAGAAGTTGAAATCGAACTAAGGGCAATCGATGATCAGTCCCCTTGGTCTAAGCAAAAGAGGGAGATGCTTATTTTTTTGCACCAGGAGCGTATGCAATGGGAATTGATGCAAGGATTTGCTAAAAGTTTACGCCTTGAATTTCCTGATGAAGAGGGCTGGTGGGTTTCAGAGGCATACGCAACCCGCCGGGCAGAGAACTTGGACAAGGCAAGAAAAGTTCTATTAGAGGGTCTAACAATCCATTATGAGAGTGCAATCATAAGATATAATTTGGCTTGTTATGCATGCCTATTGGGAAACCTAGGGAAAAGTTTGGATCTTTTGAAGGAAGCGGGACAGAGGGATGAGAAGTATAAAACTTTGGCTCTTGAAGATGAAGATCTTGAATTGGTGCATGAGGATTTGATTAAATTAGGATGGGAAAAGAAGGCGGTTTGAAAATCCAAAAAAAAATTGGGTACAGCCTGCTTGAATTACTGGTTACTCTTGGAATTATTGGAATTCTATTAAGCCTACTTTTTGTTGGTTTTTCGTATGTACAAGAAAAGCAAAATACCAAGCAGGCACTCATTGAAATGGCTGTGCTCCAGACAGGAATTATTTCCTATGAAGCGGATTTTGGTAATTATCCAAACTGCCCGGAAAAAATTTGTACACCAGGGGAGTGTCTTTTTTTGTCGATGTTGGGCTTTCATAATGCCGAGGGAAACCTAGAGTTGCCCCCATACCCAACTACTTTGCCTGTCGAATTGTTTGGCTTTGATCGGGCTAAATTAGACACTGCAGAAATCCCTGAATTATCCCATAATGATGGAGATTCCTTGAAGTTGTGGTTGGCCCAAACGCTCGAACAAGACCCTAGTTTCTTGGATCCATGGGGTAATGAGTATCAATACGAATATCCCAGGCAGGATGATGCGGGAGGGTATCGAATATATTCATTGGGACCAGATGGAAAGACGGGTGACAAATTCTCAAAAGATGACTTGTTCCCGGATTGAATCTGAAATTTCGGGCTAGTTTAAAAAGCGGCTGCTCCTTGGTTTATTAAGCGGTTTCGAATCACTCGTAGAGGTTGATTTTCCGGGCTATCAGGATCACTCTCAAGTAAGTAATCAATGTCGGAAAGAGCACGCTCGAATTCTTCGCGAATGTAGTAAATCATGGCTCTTTGGGCTCGGGAATATCGATCATCTGGAGATATGGCTAGAATTGTATCCAAGTATCTGGTTTGAGAAACTGGATCCTTTTCCCGACCCGCAACTTGTACCAAGTTTCTAAGCATGCGTTTTATGATTTCCTTTTTAGGCGAGGGTTCAAAAGTAAGGTCTTCGATGGCAAGACCGGTCAACCTTGCTGCTTCCTGTCGATCAATAATTTTTCCTCCAAAGGCATCGATGATAATTTCATGCTTCGCAGTATTCCGATCCAGATTTTCTTGGTCTAAATCCAAAGGTTGTGGTTTTCGGTACATGGCTAAAAAATGTCCCGGTAGGCCCAGGCCAGTGACCTTTAGGTTGAGACGGTCTGCAAGTTCAATGAAAAGAATGGAAAGAGTAATGGGAAGTCCCTCCCGGTCATCCATGACCTCATTCATGTAACTATTTGAGCGATGATGAAAATCAAGAGTACTACCGTGAAAGCCCATTTCATTGAAAAGTTGACTCACAAGAATCTTGATCCGTTGTTCGTCATTTGAATGTTTTGGGAATTCAGACTTTATTTGGTCAGCTAAAGCATCAGCTTTTTTTAGGTAATCATTCAGGTTGAAGTGCTCATTATCAATTCTTGCAATCAAGAGTGCTGACTTTAATAAATCGATCGATTTTTCGTCCGAATAAGAAAGGGATTCAACCAATTCAGCAATAACCAAGCGTTCTCTGACTTCTTTGGAAAGTTTTTGGAGATCGTCCGACCTTTGTTTTAATTCTTCTGAATAATCTTGAAGCATTTGAGGGGCAGTTTTTCCAATATCCAAAATTTGTTGAAGATCTGCTTCGCCCAAGGTACGATGGGCGGAGAGGTTACGGGTGAGCTTTCGGAGCTTGAACACCGACTTTGGTTTCACTTGAGAACTTGAAAATCTTTTGGCAAAGCGAAAGTTTCTAAAAGAGGCGGTAGGTTCTCGAAATTTGCACAAACCGATGAACCCTCCCTCTTTTTCAAGGTCGATAACATCAATAACAAGTTGTTTATTAACCGAGCAAAGAATACGGCCATTTTCTTCAAACCTAACATGAAGAAGATTCCATTTCTCTGGTAAGTAAGCATTGCTTTCCACAGTCTTCAATATATTCCAATTATAAATGCTGGGTCCATCGAATCGAGTTAGCCTAAGAGATCCATTAGTCGGGTAAAAGCCATAGTGTTTATCTTTTTTATCGGAACAAAAAACTAACCCAGCCGCCCCGCTGTCATCTTCTAACTTTACTTCAACTTCGATTTCAAAGGGAGCTTGAATGGATTTAGTTTGATTCAAACAAAGCATTCGTCCTCCAAATCCATTCCCCAGACCCAAAGCCCTAATTTCCCCAGCTCTTTGTTTCCAAGTTCCTCCCATCATCACTTTCCATTGAAAACGGTCGAGGGTTCCGATGGTTAACCACTTATCCATTGCGATGGGTTTCGACTTTTCAGAAAGTAAGCTTTTAAGGGCATTAATAGGAACACCAAATCCCATGGCACCCCCGGATTTAATCGAGAGAACAGCAATGACTTTCCCATCAAGATCGATCACTGGACTGCCACTGCTTCCCGGTTCGATAGGCACAGCGACTTGAACCATGGGATTTCCATCACCGTATTCAAGTTCTCGGATTGCCGCAACCACACCACGGCTGACACTGAAAGAGTAACCCAGAGGGTTTCCCACAGACAAAATGGTTTCTCCCGCAATCAAATCATTGGAATTCCCAAGTCCGAGGGGGGTGAGATTTTCGGCATCGATCTTAAACAAAGCTAAATCTCGAGCCCTATCCAGAGCGACTATACTGGTGGGTCTGTAGGTTTTGCCATCGGAGAAGCGGATTTTGAAGTCTCGGTGTTCGCCAATGACATGGAAGTTTGTGGCGATTAAACCATCGCGTGAGAGCACAAAGCCAGTTCCCCGACCACCTTCTCTGCCAACTCGGTCAACGCTTTCGATGACCACAATAGATGGTTTTACAGAATTTGCGAGGTTTTGAAACTCTTGATCTTCCTGCTTAAAACTAGATAATAATGAAACATTGGAGTCATTTTTTTTTGCGTAGGTGGATTCGAGGAAAAAAAATGAGATGTAACCGGTAAGAAGACAGAACTGAAAGAAATTTAAACGCATAAAAGTTAACCTAATCAAACCTACAACAAGATAATTGCAAACGAAACCGTTCAGGACCTTTTTGAGAAGAGAATACGGAAAGTCTAAAATGAAAAATGGAATCCTTATTTTTCGGGAAGGGCGTTCAGGTAGTCCTGATACAATTGGTCTGTTGTTTGCCTTTTGCTATTGATCAAGGATTCAAACCTTTTCATTTCTGACTCTTTGTTGACCAGTGCATTTTCGGAGTCATCGAACAGAATCTTTTTGTCCTTGATAATACCAGGAATCTTATTTCTTAGACTCAAGCTTTGACTTAAATGCTCTTCGGCTAGCTTACATTGATTTGAGGCAAAAGTGATTCTTTCGTTCTGCTTGTTCAGTTCCGCACTAATTTGAAGTAGCTCTTTTTCTAGTAGCTCGAGTGCTTGGTCGAAATTTTTGTTTGCATCCAATAGGGCAGCATTCTCCTGAACCGTGCTTGTATGGTCGTTAATCTCCTTGCTTAGCAATTCTGTTTTGGTGATCAAATCCTTTTGCTTGGCAAGTTTTTGATTCAGCTTTTCTAAATCTAGAATCTTGGATTGGAGCTCATTTTGCATTGCCTGATGCTCTTCCCGGGCCAAGGAAATTTGATTGGGTAAGTCGTGCAATTGTCCAGATGCTTCATCCAACTCTGTTTGTGCAGTAGAGAAAATATTTTTGGCTTCTTCCAACTCTTCGGTCAAAAATTCTAAATCCGTTTGCATTTCTTGGAGAGCGAGGAGTTCAAGATGTCGCTTGGTATTAATCAGTTCTGCTTGCCATCTTTTAAGCTTCTTGGTGTGAAGTGCGACCTTTTCTTCAGCATGTTTTCGAGATTTGAGGGGCTCGGTCAGACTTTTCTTTGCATCCGTCCATTGAAGGGTATATTTTTCAACCAGCTTCTTAGATAGAATCATCAAATCTTTATGTTTGGAAATCAGTGTTTCGAAGGATTTCAAAGAAGCCAATGCTTTGTCTTGTACCGTTTGAGATTCCTTCAGTTGAGCTTGAAGCTGCTTAAGCTGAGAAGCGGACTCAAGCTTGATTTTCTGATGACCAGCTATTTTTATTTTAATTGATTTCCCCAGAGCGATCGATTCCAAAAGTTTTTTCTCTATTGTTTTGAGCGCCAGATTCTTTTGATCCAGCTCATCCTTGATTTGAATTGAAGTAGTCGAAGAGTTCGATTCTTTTTCCTGCTCGATTGCTACTTGGTATCGATCCTTAAGGAGGGAAATAGAATTGGATATTTCTTTTTTTTGCTTCGTAAACTCGGCAACTTTCTTCACTTGGTTGGAAGAATCAGTATTCAATTTAACTATTTGTTTTTCATTCTCCTTGTCGGCAACTTGAACGGGGCCAATCGATTTCAAAAGTTTTTCAGTTTCCGACTTGGTAGTATTATATTTTGCTTGGAAGGAAGCATATTTTTTTTCTGTATCTAGGAGTTCGATTTCCAAGCCCTCAAGCTTTTTCTTTTCCTCGGAAACTAAGTGGGCAAAGCGATTGGTTGCATCCAGAAAAGGCAGGGCAACTTTCTTTGCTTTTTGAAGACTTACTTTAGCATTTTGTAAGTCATTTTGTTCTTTCTCAATCCGATCCGAAATAGTTGGTGGGTTGGGATTGAGAGACCCCAGAGATTTTCCTTCCTTGGCACTCCATACACCTACATTTCCTAGCCAATCTGCAGCGATTATTTTGGAACCATCGTGGGAGAGCCTAGATTCAATCACAATATCTTTAAAACCTGAGATCGTCCTGATCGCCTTTCCGTTTCCATCCCATAACTTTGCAGTTTTATCTCTTCCAGAGGATACGATATTAGACTTTAAATCAATTTGTGCAGATAGAACTCCATCCGGATGAGCAGTCCAACTTTTTACCTGCTTGCCATTAATCATTTCCCAAGTGCGCAAAGTGCCATCCTCGGAAGCAGATAAAAGTACGTTTCCATCTGCACGCCAGCTTAAATCAGAAATCTCTCCTTGGTGACCGGAAAGAGTATAGAAGGGGTTTCCCGTTTTGGCTTCCCAAATATGAATCCCTCCATTTCGATCGCCCGTCGCAAGTAAAATCCCGTCTGGTGAGAACGAAACTTGGGTAACCCATTCCGAGTGCTTTTTAATTTTATAGAGCACTTCGTTGCTTGCCAAATCAAACACTTTTACCAGCTTATTGGTTGCTCCGATCGCAACCAGAGTTTGATCAGCGGAAATATCTGCGGTCAGAATACTATCCTGTTCTTCCCCAACGGACATAACCCTTTTACCTGTTTCAACTTCCCACCCAACTACTAACCCGCTCTTTCCTCCCCGGCCGCCTGAGGCAATCAGGAGCTTTCCGTTGCGACTAAAGTTGAGGGACTCAATAAAACCCTCTTCAAATGGAAGTACTCCAGAGAGTCGGAGGTTATCTGAGTTAAACAGCAGAACTTGTTTTTGTCCGGCCAACGCGACCAAGGGAGACCAGCTTGCTGTTGCCATTGCAGAAGGGGCAAAAGGCCGTGCGGTTACCAAATGAGGTTCTAAACTCAAAGACTTAGGCATCGGGGGAGGACCTTTCGGCTTACCAATGGAAAATGAACCAAGGGCAAGATTAACCGAAATTTTCTTCTTCTTCATTGGTTTACCCGAAGCGGTTGGCAGCATACCTTGGGCAATCCAGTTTTTAAGGATCAATAGTTGAGATGATTCGATCTTGTCACCGCGAGGAGGCATAAAGGGCTCTTGTAACCTGGCCGGCAAAAGATAAAGAAGGCTCTGCTCTGGTTCTTCGGAAAGTGCAACTTCTCCGGAACTTCCTCCGGCAAGAATGGCATTAACACTAGTGAGATCAAGTCCACCCTTTGCTTTGTCCGGATTGTGGCATGAATTGCAAGACTGCTCGAATATCGGCATGACATCATCTTGAAAATTGGGCTTCTCAGGAATGGCAAACAACCAAGAAGGAATGCAGCTTGCAAAGATAATTCTAGTTAGCTTTTTCATATCCAGATCGAGATGAGAAATGGTGCAAAAATTATTTAATGATTAAAAATAAATTCCTTGGAGTTTAAAAGGGCCCAGAAAATATCTTCCAATCCTTCATCCGGGTTTTCCAAATCAAGGGATGCTAAAAGGTTTTCTTTCTCTGCAGCTCTAGGTTCCCTTGAGAAACAGCGTAGGTAGAGCTCTTCGATGATTTCATGCGGTTTCATGCCCTCTTTTAAACGATTTGAGATGACCTTACCTTGAGCTATCCTTTTGTTCGTGGTGTCACCATTAAGAAGGTGAAGTGCTTGCGATAAGCTTGGTTCCATAACCACTTCACAGGAGCAAACGGTTTCCCTTTTCGCCCGGCCAAAGGTGGTCAGGAAATAATTACTAACTCTACCATCCGCAATTTGGATTGCTTTGGCACCCAAGGGAAGTCCCTGGAATTTATTTTTTGTTTCGGTTGCCTGAGAAATGACATCCAGTAAAACTTCCGCACGGATTCTACGAAGATGGGCACGGGCAAAATTCCGGGTATCCGATTGGTTTGAAACATTGGTTTTTGAAGACAACTGATAGGTACGGGAGTTACATACATCTCTGACTAACTTTTTGAAGTCATAATTATATTCAGTAAATTTCGAGGATAATTGATCCAGAAGTTCGGGGTTGGAGGGAGGGTTGGAAATGCGAACATCATCTACAGGTTCAATGATACCCTGACCAAAAAAGTGAGCCCAAACCAAATTTGATAGGTTACGGGCAAAAAATGGATTTTTAGGGGAGGCAAGCCACTCTGCGAGAATTTCCCGCCGGTCAGCTCCTTTGGGGATTTCCGGTGCTTCGTCACCAAGAAATTTTGGAGGCATTGGTTTTTTGTGTACTGGGTGATTGATTTCACCACTCTTTCGATTATAGATGATGTTTTCCCTCGGATCGGCTCCCCGTTTTCTACCTACTTGGCTGAAAAAGGATGCAAAGGAATAGTATTCGTCTTGTGTCCAGCGGTCAAAGGGATGGTTATGACATTGGGCACACTGAATTCTCATACCCATAAAAACTTGAGCAACATTTTCAGTAATTTTGAGGTTATCTCTTTCTACTTGATAGAAGTTGGTGGAAGGATGGGTGAAGGTACCGCCTTTGGAAGTTAAAAGATCCTGAACGATTTGATCCATGGGTACATTGTTGGCAATTCGGTCTTTTAACCAGTTGAAGTAGAGCAGGGTGGCTTTGTAACTCATACCTTGGTTGTCATCGGTCTTGATTTGCAGTAATTCAGCGAATTTCATCACCCATAATTCAGTGAACTCCTTCTTTTCAAGCAATTGATCAATCAATTCAGATCTTTTGTTTGGAGACTGGTTGACTAGGAAGGCTTTTGCATCTTCTTTTTTCGGAAGTAGGCCAGTGATATCAAGGAATACCCTGCGTAGAAAAACTTCATCACTGCATAATTCGGACGGGGTCATTCTGAGCTTATGGAGCTTATTTTGCACTAAAGTATCGATGTAGTTGTTGGTTGGCAGTTTGGGCCGCTGGTAATCCAAATCCTCTGGGATTACAACTACGGGTACCCCGACTGTGAAAATATTGAACCTAGCCATAATAAAGGCTTCGCCCCGGGTGCCTGAGGTAACCATTCCTTTTTCATCGATAGAAGCGGAAACATCATTACTAGACTGAAACACTGCGAGAGGGGTGATATCTCGAGTTGTACCGTCAGAATAGTTTGCTAAGACTGTCATTTGCTGAGTGGTTCCATTACCTTCAAGCAATGCGGAGGGTGGAAAAAGCTGAATTTTAACCGGTTTAGAAATATCTTTTGGATCTTTTTGGGCTCCATCCTTGAGCCAGCCAACTAAAGTTTTCCAATGGTCAGAACCATGAGAAAAGAGCTTCCCACCGGTGTGAGGAACAGTACCAATTGCTTTTTCAACGAGCATACTTTCTTCGGGAATAGCAAGATTGATACGACGAGTACCTTGTTCCCGAGTGATTCTGTAGTGATCACCTTCCGGATCATAACCAAAAAGAGATAGCATAAATCGGTCTTGGCCCCGGGCAGAGCCATGGCATGAGCCGGTATTACAACCAGCTTTCATAAAAACCGGCATTACATCCAGTTTAAAGCTTACAGGGCGGGGAGTACTGGAGCCTTCGACATTAATCGGGACTTCAATCTTTTGGTTCTGAAATTGAACAATGAGTTTGGTTTTTCCATCTTTTTTTGGAGTAAGAATACGATCTTTGAATTCCACGATGGAGGAGTCTTCCACCCAGGCTTTAGATTCAAATGTCACATCACGAGTTACATCATCTGAGTAGGTAGCTACTAGGACGATGGAATTAAAATCTTTTTCAGTTTTTAAAGAAATAGAAGATGGATAAGCATGAATCGAACGAAGTTTTTTATCGTAGGATTTGATTCGTAAAGCGAGTCCTTGGTCAGAAATCTCTGCTAATTGAACTCCTTTGGGCCAATTCGCACCCGTGGCGACCCAGCGGCCAAGGATTTCCTTTTGGTGAGTGGAAAGGGGGCCGTCTTTCGGAGGCATGGCTTCATCATCATCCGAGGGCAAGTGGATTCTTTCGAGCAAAATACTTTCCTGCACATTGGAGGGAACCAATGCTGGTCCAGAATCGCCACCAAGCAGAGCGAAATCTAAGGTGTCTAGTCGAAGTCCACCTTTTTGAGAATCCACACCGTGACAACTAATACAGGTGTTTTCCAAAATAGATCGAACTTCCCGATTGAAATCCGGAGGAATCCTATTGGGTTGTGATAACTGATGATCCACTGATGCGAGGGTATCAGTTTTTGGTTCCTGGTTTTCGGATGGAGGATTTTTATTTTCGTTTCCAACCAAAAAAAAGAAAGGGAAGCACAACCAGAAAAACAATTTCATATTGTACATCAATTTGCAGCGCCTTGGGCAGCAAGACGAAGTTGTTCAAGCCGACTTAATGGCTTATCTTTTTTAACCAGTGGCTTAACAGTGGTCTTATTGGGTTTTTCGCTTTGTGATTTCGGTTTGGGGGGAGGATTATCGAGACGAATCTGGCCTCCTTGTCCAACCGAATGAGTAATTAACTCACCCGAGAATGGAATACGGACAAAGCAGAATAGATTCTTGGTTAATCCAGCTCGAGCCTTGTCTTCCGTGGTAATCGGAAATCGAATTTGAGAAGAATTCGCGTCAAAATCGATTTGCTCCGTAGAGGAGAAAGGTGGAAGACCTTTGAGCTCTGCTTTGGCAAGTCCTTTAAATGGTCTCATTATATCAAGATCACAAACCATCTCTCCTTGTTGTCCGCGCTGTACTGCGGACATATTAATTTTAAGAGACAGATAAGGTTCTTCCGTCTTAAGTTTGATGAAATTAGATGCTGCCAGAATTTGGCCGCCCCCAGACGCAGCGGCTTCACCTTGCACTCCAATTTCCCATTCTCCAATGGGAGTACCGCCATTGGCAGTTAAAGAATAGAAGCCGAAATTTTTACCCGATGGTATTTTGATGTTACCTTTTGCACCGATCCCCGGGGGCTTTGCTAAAATTTTAACCACTATCTCCTTGGAGAAGTTCGCATCCCTGATGACTTCCACTTTAAGATTAAGGGAACCCCCACGAACAATAGGGGTAGAGGGTGGGTGGAGTTTTACTTTAAATGGAACTGGCTCGACTACAGCAACGGGTAAAAAGGGATAGGTAGCTTCATAGTAGGTACGATTATTTGGCGGGCCGTAGACTAAATCTACGCGATGCTTATATTTTCCTGAAACACTTGTTTTTTTGTCTTTATCAAAGTGAATAATTTCAAATTCCGCCAAGCTTTTTTCCAGGGGTGCGTTGGCCTCAGCAGAAAATAGTACAGGAATGGAGTTAAAACTCGAAGGAGCTTTGGGTACTGAAATTTTCACACCCTTGGGTAAATTCTTGCCTAACAAATCAAGATCACCAGTAAAATTTTTTCTGGATAGGGTAAAAGAAGTGGCGGCACGATTACCTCTCGGTACCGGAATCATTTGCCTACTTTGTGAATCTCGGTTGCTAAACATGGGAATGGAAGCAGAAATTTCGGGTCCAATTTTTTGGGTTTCAATCCGATAAGCATGAAGAGGGCTACCTCGACTGAGGTGATCCGTAATTCTCAGAACATACTCTCCATCTTTGGGGAAAGTTTGGGTGATCAAGCTATCGGGGCCATTACCTCCGTCATCATTCCCTCGAATAGATTTTCCATCTCCATGGTAGAGGTTTAAAACAGGATCTAGTGGGGATGCGACCGATCGGGCATGTCCTTTGATATAATAGCGGTCTCCTTTTTTAGCCTGGAAGCGAAAATAATCGATATCACCCTCCTTCTCAATTACGCCGTTGAGACCCAAGGGAATTGAAAGGTGGGTTCTAGTCGCTTCTTTAATTCCATTGTTTGGTTCTACCTCTTGAATGGATGGGAAATTGGAAATTTTTATGTTATTGGGACTCGGTGCGAATAAGCCATTTTCTTCCGGATGATAAGCAAGAATATCGCTGCCGTCATCTGGAAGAGTTATGGTTTTTTTGAATGGCCCCTTGGGATCTCCCAAAAAAGTGAATTCAACTGATTTCCCTGCTTGCCCACCAGATGGAACCACTACACGAGGTCGAGGGAAAGATCCAATATGGAGACGGTACCTGTAAGAATTACTTCCCCGGTAGGAAGATTCCCTCATTTCGATAAAGTACTTTCCAGTCTTTGGGGCAATGATACTGGTGGTTGAATCTTGTAGCAGAAGTTCAGAGTCATCGGACGAAGCGATTACAAAAAAATTCTCATCAAGGATTGCCAGATAAGGATCGAATAAAGGACCAGAGAGTCGGATAGCTTCCACCTCTGCACTAATTCTTTGACCCTCAGTGGCGTTGAATTCATAGTAGTCAACATCTTCGTTGAGGGCGACTCCATTGATGGTGGAATTCAATTGAATTTCCTGAGCTTCTTCAAAAGATGAATTGGGTTCTTTCTCTTGGTCATTTGGGTATGGTCCAACCCAGAAGGTAACAAGTTTACTGATTCCATGAAGTGTCCTTACTCTCATTTCATGTTGTCCAAATTTAGCATCCGGTGAAATCGAAAAAGTTGTGCTGATTTTTTTCCCGCTCTCAACTTTTAGATCACCAGCTACTATTTTATCATCATAAAAAAATATTTCTTGAGCATCCTGTAGTCGATTTCCGTTGATGACTACTTTTTGCTGGGTACCCTTTTGACCGCCCCGGGGAAGCAAGGAGGATATAAGCGGTTCGGTAGCAGAAAGAAAACAGGAACCAATCAGAAATAGAAATAAAAAGTACCTCATGAACTCCTAATGGTTGAAACAAGAGGACCGAAAGTATTCACATAGAGCCTTTCGAGTAATTGAAAATTAAATTTAGGCACAAAGTTCTTGAATGACCTTTCCACCATCCACAATCTCCATAGGTCTATCGCCAGGGGCCATAAGCTCTTTATCAGCGACAATTCCGATGCGGTCGTAGACGGTAGTTGCAAGATCTTCTACAGAAAGTGGATTGTCTTCAGGAGCAGTTGCGAAGGCGTCAGATGAACCATATACTTGGCCTCGAGTAATTCCTCCGCCCGCTAAAGCAACGCTAAATACTCGGGGGTAGTGATCCCGTCCATTGTCCTTGTTAATTTTTGGGGTTCGGCCAAATTCGGAGGACATCATTACTAGAGTACTATCTAACATCCCTCTTTCATCTAAGTCTGTAATAAGGGAGGCAAAAGCTTTGTCTAAATCAGGGCCATATTTATTAAAACCAGATTCAATATTTTGGTGCATGTCCCATCCTCCGTAAGTGAGGGAAACAAACCTTACCCCGGACTCAACAAGACGACGTGCGAGAAGCATTCTTTGTCCCGCGGAATTCTTGCCATAACGCTCTTTAACTTTTTCGCTCTCCTTAGACATATCAAAGGCTTCCCGAGCTTCTTTTGAGTTAATTAAAGAATAGGCTTCATTATAAAATTTATCCATGGCCCCGAGAGAATCAGATTTTTCAACCCTCCTAAAATGATCATCCACAGTATCGAGTAAAGAACGACGCTTGGAAAAACGATCTTCGGTCATTCCTTTGGGTAAGGATAAATCTCTAACCTCAAACTTTTCGTTAGCGGGATCGGAACCAAGACCAAAGGGACCATAGGAAGAACTAAGGTAACCACTCCCAGCAAATTCATTGGGGACATTCGGGACGCAAACATATGGAGGTAGATTCTTACGGCTACCCAGTTCGTGAGAAACTACAGAACCAAAACTTGGAAATTTGATCGCCGGGCTAGGTTTGTAGCCAGTAAACATATTATGAGTACCTCGTTCATGTGCTGCTTCCCCATGTGTCATCGATCTACAAATCGTTATCTTATCCGCAATTTTCGCAGACTCTTTAAAATTCTCACTGAAATGAACTCCGGGGATCTTGGTTTTAATACTTCCAAAAGGACCGCGGTATTCGAGGGGAGCAAAGGGTTTTGGATCCCAAGATTCTTGGTGTGCCATTCCACCGGGTAAATAGATGTGGATGACACTTTTTGCAGGACCCTCAAAAGAATTGTAGAATTTTTGGGCACCGTGTGCTTTGATCCGCAAAAAATCACCGAGGGTGAGACCCAACCCACCGACTAAACCAACATGCATGAATTCACGCCTCGAGAAATGCATAGGCAACTCAGAACAAATAGAATTTTTCATAGGCAATTATGTAAAAACATTAAATAATGAAATTTAAATGTCACGACAAGTCGAATTTATCCCTTTTATTTTGAAAAAATTTAAATTGCATTGCAATAAATAAAACACATTTGAAATAAAAGAATTGCGTTGTAATACATTTTCTTCTTTCTTTCATACTGTGGCTAAAGGAAAAACAGTAACCATTCGAGTCTCTGAAGAGACTTTTGATGAAGTGAAGCAAGTGTGTTCAGAGCTAGGTGAAACCTATAATTTTAACCAATTTGTAAACCAGAGTTTAGCCGCAATTTTGGATGTTATTCACCATCAGGGATCCGATATTCCAGTTCCGAGGTTTGCAATGATGGCAAGACTCATGCGCGAATTTGAAGAAAAGAAATTTTCAGATTCCGCAAAGAAGAAATGAAGATGGATTCATCCAAAAAACCGTTGGTTCCTTTTTGGAGAATTGGAAAGCGATTAGTGCTTCCAAGTTTTATTTTTTGTTTTTTCTTTTTCTTCTTGATGTCGAAAGATGAATTGGTCGAAAAATTCTTAGGAAATGTATCAAGTGTAGTAGAATCAGGATTAGCCTACGGTTCGCAAATTGGGATGTGGTTGTCCGGTGCCTTTCTTGTTCAAAGATTGATAACGGTTTTCTTCTGGGATGGTTTGCTTGCGGGAATTTCTGGCCGCCCAGTACCGCGACTTCCCAAAGATGTAACCGCTATGATTCTTTTTGGAGTCGCGGTGATGGGGGTTCTTGCCACCGTTTTCGAACAATCCATAACTGGGATTTGGGCAACTTCCGGGGTTTTTGGCATCGTGGTAGGGATTGCATTGCGAAATGTTATCCTCGATGTTTTTATCGGACTTTCGATGCATGTGGAGCAGCCGTTTCGTATTGGAGACTGGGTAATGGTTCATCAAAACAGAAGGGAAACTCACATTATAGGGCAAGTAATTGAAATTAATTGGCGCACTACTCGATTAAAAACGACCGAAAAAAATATGATCGTAGTTCCGAATAGTAGGATGGGGGAAGCAATATTGACCAATTACATGAAGCCAAAGCCTCATTTTCGAGTGGATTTGGAATTTGTATTAGATTATTCGGTGCCCCCAAACCGAGCGATAAGAATACTAACGGCGGCGATTCATTCCCTAGTGGATGATTTTAAGTTTCTTTCGGCACCGGAGCCTGAAATCCGACTTCACAAATCCTTCAATCATGGCCAGGGCTATGAAGTCCGGTATTTTATTTTACCGGTTAATATCTCTCCGAATGAATCCAAGCATATTGCTGGAAAATCAATTCTGGAGCATTTGATTCAGGCCGGATTGACTCCTTCGGTATCAAAGGAGAAAATTTTATTAGAAAAAGATATTAATTATGCGAAAGCCGCGACTGATGACCAACCAGAGCCATCTTTGGTGGTTGCTAATTTTGATCTTTTTGCAGTGATGACAGACGAAGAAATTTCAATGCTCAAACAATCGGAAAAGAAAATGGAAATTTCGGCAGGTGAAGTCCTTTATGAAGAAGGAATCGAGGAAGATGTGTTGTACCTGGTAGCAGAAGGTTTGCTCCGGTCCTATTATTTATTGGATGGAAGTGATGAAGAGAAGAAAATAGATCATCTTTCGGTCGGGATGCATTTGGGGGAAGACTGTGTGATGGGTCGTCAAATGAGATCCTCCTCGGTCCGTGCCGTATCCGATGCCGTGCTCATTGGCTATCCCGGTTCCATAGTTCGCAAAATTGCGAAAGGAAACGGTAGGTTATTGGCCTTATTAAATCAAAATCTCTCCTTGCGGAGAGATAAAATTAAACAAAGTAAGTGGCAATTAAAGCCAAAGAAAGGTGCTAAGAAAAAAAGTAAAACGAGCGTAAAAGAAACGATTCAAACCTTCTTTTCCGATTTGTTTCCTGATTCCAATTCTCCAAAAACAGAAACATCATGAAATTCCTAAGAAATTCCTTTGTCCTTCTTTTAACATGTGGGTCCATTATATCGTATCACTCCTTTTCCCAAGAGGGATCTTATCCTGAAGTAGATATGGTATCAGATCGCATTCGTCTAAGTTATGTAAATCCAAGCCGATGTATTCAATTACTCCAATTATATGGTGTGCGGGTAGATACTGCATTAGGTCCGATTGACCGTTCCAAATTACCTGTTGTAGTAGCATTACCAGAAACTAAATTTCACGAAACAATACCCGATCACGAAAAAGTTTTTCCTCAAACCGAAACCGATCCGATAAATGAATTGTTACTTTTCTATGATTCCGCTGATCCAGTTTCAGCTGGGAAAATTAGGAAAATTGTGAACCAATATATTGATTTACCTGCAAGAAAGATCATGATTGAGGCCATGGTCTTGGAGATTTCATCCGCATCTCTGGAAGAATTGGGAGTGGAATGGGACTTCAATTCTGGAAAGGAGGGAGTGTCAGGTGGAAATTTTGTAAATCAGAAACTGGATGGAGCCAATGATAGTCTAATTCTTGGTAAAATTAAGTACCCTTCAGCAGGATCTGCACAGCTCGATGCAACTTTGACTAATGTTTTCAATGAATTCAATATTCGCCTACAAGCTCTGGTAGAAGAAGGTTCCGCTCAAATTCTATCGCGTCCGAGTGTGCTGACTTTGGATAATCGTATGGCTTACATCAATGTTTCGGAAAAAATCCCCATTGCGAACACCAAGTTTGTCAAAGATTATGTGAGTGCAGTTGATTTTCGCGATGTTTCTGCGGGTATTGAATTAGCGGTGCGTCCGCGAATTAGTCGAGGAGGTGATGAAGTATCTCTACAAATCAATGCATCCGTTTCCGCCCGAGTACCAGGAAAGGATACCAATGTTCTCGGGAAGGATGAAATTCTATTAGCATCTGCTCCGACACTATCAATTCGGGAAGTGAAAACCTATGCTCGAATTGCCAATGATACCCCTTTTATTGTCGGTGGTTTGATCGCCAAAGACTCCGAGCAAACCTCTCAAAAAGTTCCCTTCATCGGAGATATTCCATTTTTGGGTAAACTTTTTCAGTCCAACAATGAGAAGGGTCAAAAGAGGGAAGTAATTATCGTTATCACTCCCTCCGTTTTACCTGAAGATTCTGCTGTCCATGCCAGTATGCCCAATGACGATGATCTCTTTGATCAATTTGGAAACCGGCTTTTTCGGGATGCTTACAGAATAAGGGCTGAGGATACTTTTGATCTCCGTTATCTTACCGAAAATCAAAGCCTCCAGAAACTGCAAAAAGTTGCGGACCGAATTGTCCAAGATCATGCAAAGTATGGTATGATTTACCCTTACCAAAAATTTGCTGATGGATCGATCCCAGGCGAAGATGCACTGGTTCGTCGTCAAATCTATGAAGTCCTTAAGAGACAGGAAGCTTCAGCGATTCTGGACTCTGAAAAATTGATCTTTTTCAAATCTGATGACGAGGGCGGAGCAGGATTCAAAGTCCAATTTTTAGCTAAGTATTTAAAAGAAAATGCCCCTTTTGTTCTTACGGAGAATGGTGATGGCCGAGCCGTTGGATTATGCTTTCGATTAACCCGCACCTCAACCGAAGCGGAAGAATTGCTTATGGAACCGGTTCCTGAGATAAAGATTGTGGATTGCTTGAATGAAGAGATATGGAGGAAACTACTTCTTCAATCCAACGCTCAAAAAAATGGGGAAACTCAAAAGCAAGTGATTTTTCTTCGACATCAAAAAGATTTAGAGCGTCTAAAGACCGCGATTTTGATGAAGAAGATCATTTCTCTCAATGCATCAGATTATATCCTTAAACTTAAGAATTTCACCCGGGGTCGCTTGTTAAGAATGCCGAGTATTCGAGAGGAAGATGTTGAGTTAATCGATGCAGATGTAGCCACTTGCTTTTATCATTCGGAATTGTATTACTCCGCTCTAAGGGAATCTTTACGAAAGGATTTTGTGGCCTTTAGGCAGGCATTATCCGGCACGGATTACGAAGCTTTTTTACGGTAAGCATACCCTTTTTCGCATGGTAAATTTCAAATTACCTGAAGCATAAATGGGCTTAAAGATTTTCCGTTTTATTGTTTCTGATCTAGAGTAAAGAGCACGACCAGTCCGAAGACATTTTCATTTGCTTAGGGAAGGGAAGTATGTGTTATCACAGCCCTTCTAACTCTGAAGTTCCAAAAACCTATTACGCTTTTAGAGTAGTTTTGACTCGAATAGAAATCATCATTCTCGTAGCTTAATTGATCTATAATTCGGGAACTTTTGAGAATGATTTAGCGGAAAAAGGGTAGTTTGGAAGGTGGCTTGCCATCCATTTTTGCTTTTTTCTGTTTAATTTGTGGTTTGCAATTTTTTTAGGAAAGCATTGCAAGAGAATCCTACAAACATGGCCATATCTTGATCGCCTGGCAGAACAATCACCGGAGAGAGATCAGGAGGGCGCACCTTATATGCCCGTTTAAGGCAGGCTTCCATGGCGGGTGCCGCCTCCTTTGCCCTTTTACCCAGCAGTTCAATGGTTCGGGCTGCATGCATCACCACGATTAAGTTTTTGTGCTCCAATTCTGAAATAAGAGTGGATAAAGCAGGTTGATTTTTTCCATTTTGAAAAAGGGCATTGGCTACTTCAATACGTACAGAGGGGGAGGGGTCTTTCAAATGATTGAGTAAAGTCTGAAGGCAGCTTTT
>DEYT01000017.1:24369-34194 GCA_002364975.1 Opitutia bacterium UBA3151
GTTGAATCTTTGGATTTAAGGTTTTTGAGGAAGGCTTGCTCTTTAGCCCGTCCAACCATTTCGGCGGCTTCAATCATTTCTTTCCAGGGGACAATACCGGATTTGCCTACTTCCCATCCGCTTGAATTTTTACTCATATTCCAGGCCTCATATTCAGGTATGAATCCCCAATCCCTGATTTTATTTGCATGGTTAAGATGTTCTTTTCGCATCCGCAGGAGAATTTCTTGATGTTGAGGAGAAAAAGCTAAATTCTTCAAATTTTGATGGTCTTTCCGACAATCATATAATTCCTCAATCGGTCTTCTGGAGTTGATAAAATGTTGAAGTGAAAGAGATTTCTTTTTTTTGGATTTTGCCAACCTATAAAATTCATGCCTGATTTCTCCGATATCTGGCCATGCGGTAGGTTGATTATATCCTAAGTGAGGCATGTAATTGCGAATGTACAGATATCTTTGATCCCTTACGGAACGGGCAAAATCCCTAACCTCGTCGACTCGGTCACGATGACCGAACACATATTTTCTTACTTTTGGAATCTCGGAGCCTAAAAAAGGAGTCCCCTGCATTAGTCTTGGAATAGGGGTGTCGGAAAGATTGAGGACAGTAGGTCCAAAATCAACAAAAGTTACCAACCGATCCAAGGTTTCACCTGATTTAGCCAGTGCTAGGTGTTGCCATTTTTTCGGGAAGCGGACCAGTAGAGGGATTCGCATTCCGCTATCTAACAGGGCGCGTTTATGCCTTGGCATGCCAGACCCATGGTCAGAAAAGAAAAATACGATCGTGTTTTCGTCAAGACCATCGTTTTTAAGCCGTTGCAGAATCTTTCCAACTTCTTGATCCATCAAGGTTACGCAGTCGAAAAAACGGGCCAAGGTCTTTCTTACGACTGGAGTGTCCGGGTAGTATGGAGGAAGGTTGACTTTCTGAAAGTCATGAATTTGTTGTGTGGTTAGTTCAGATTGTATTTCGCTTCTGAATTTTTCATAGGGCCAAACCATGGATCGGCTTTGGTGAGAAGTCATTAGATTAATGACTGAAAAGAAAGGCATGTTATGGTCGGGTCTTTTTCTCCAATCAGCATCCGCAGAGTTAAGATTCCATGAACGATCAATGACTTGCTGATAATTCGCGGAGTTGTAATCCGTCTTTACATTGTTGGTAGTGAAATATCCTCTTTTTTTCAGTAGTGAGGGAAAACCCGAAAAAGATTTTGGAAGAGGGAATCCAGAGCGCATATGCTGAGTCCCCATACTGGGGGGTAGGCAACCTTGAATTAAGCATGACCGAGATGGGGAACATACCGGAGCAGAGGCAAATGCAGAAATGAAACGAATACTATCGTTTGCTAATCGATCGATATTTGGAGTGATTGCATCCTTATCTCCGTAACAGCCCAATACTGGACTCATATCCTCTGCAGTAATCCAAAGAATATTTGGGGTGTCCGCTTTTGAGTAAGACGAAAAGATTTGGGAGCAAGAAACGAAAACGAAAATTGGAAGCTTTATGTGCTGCATGCTGAATTTCAAAAGAAAGAACTTTGGTAAGGCAATCTATGATTTCTATTTTGCTTCAATTGATAAAAGGAATCCTTTTTTGAGCCGTTATGCCTAATTTGGTTTTTTGGCATATATATTGCACTAAAAAAAAAACATTGCAGATATAAAAAAAAGAATAAATAACATTTAAATTGGATAAAATATTACAAATAGAACAGAATAATGTAACACAACAATACAAAATGATTTTGCAAATGGACATACCTGAAAACACGCAAACTCTTGAAGAATTTTTGGTTGAGGCTTCGCCTACATTGATTATGTTTCCGAAACTCGAATTGTTGGTCAATAAAGAGGAACCAATCCTTGAAGATGTTTTAGAGATTTGTTCCAACGATAAGGGATTATTTCATAAATTAACCGGTCGTAGAGCGTCTAGAACCAATCAGGAAGACTTTGCCAGAGATATTCTTTTCATTAAAGGTCTTAGTTTTTTAAAAAGTTTGGCAATTCGTACATTGAATCATGAAGTTTATGAGTTACCACTTGGTTTGAATGGAATGTCTAACTCACAACTTAGAAGAAGATCCATTCTGCTTGCCCGTTTTGTCAAGCGATTTGCAGATGATTTGAGAATTGAACCCGATCACCTTTACATTGCAGGGCTTTTATATAATTTACCCTATGTATCGTATGAGTATTTGATCAAAACCGAAAGGTTTACTGAGGAATCTTTTTCTGAAGTACGTCCTGAAACTGTCAAGATGACTTGTGAAATTTTGGAAAAATTTGGTTTCGGATCTTATATTATGCACATACTAGAGGATTCAGTTTTGGATATTCAGCAGACTCGAAATCCCTGTGAACAGGCTTTGCTTCGTATTGCTAATAATATTTTGGAAAGTACCGAGCAGAATAATTTTATAGTTGGAAAGAATACTTCTATTGATGAAAAAATGTTAGAGATTACAGGATATTCAGAGCAAGAAATCCTTATCCTGCTCAAAGAACTTTCCAGAAACTACAAGGGTACCCCTGATGGGTGGTCTAAGTAATCAATATTCTATTATCAGAACGATTTTTAAGAGATTTTTAATCTATTTTATGCTCCTTGGACCACATTAAATCCTTCAAATTCAGGGTGACCTAAATAGAGGTGTCCCCGGTCGCCTGCTCCCGAATGTGCCTTGCGGAATGCTTCGGACTTGGTCCAGGCTTCAAAATCAGATTCGGATTTCCATTGGGTATGAGAAGCATATAGAATGTGGTCATCTTTGCTTGGTCCTTTAAGTAAATTGAAATCTACAAAACCGGGTACATTTGTAAGGTAAGTGCTTCGAGTTTTCCAGATTTCTTCGAAGTCTTTTTCATGGCCTTTTACAATTCGAAAACGGTTCATAGCAATAAATGATGTCATGGTAATTTCAGAGATTACAATTCAAACTCTTTGATGCGAACTTTTTAAACAAAGAAATTTTTCCATAATATGAATAACTTCGAATGTTAGAAATCAATCCGTATCGTTGTTATTAATCGGAAAAAAGGAATAAAATTCCTATTCCTTCGTATCCTAACCAGTCGTTGAAAAAGAAAATTCAATTGCCAGAAGGATGTAGTTCAACCAAGAAAAAAGAATGAAGATGTGGAAGGTTGGATTTTTAGGTTATTGTGGTGCTGTGCTCTACCTTTCGAGTATGAGCCCAAGTCAGTTGCCATATGATGGAGTGGCGATTTCTGACAAGGTTCTTCACGTGCTTGAATATGCCCTGATGGGAATATTGGCGTGGGGTGCTTTTGGTCGAAGTGCAAGCGGATTCCCTTGGGGTTTATTGACCTTTTGTGTTTGTTTCGGAATTGGAGATGAGTGTTTTCAAGATTGGCTGGATCATGCCCGCTCTCCCGATGTTTGGGATGCTGCTGCTGATGCGGTTGGAGCCTTTATTGGTTTACTTCTTTCCATGGTTTTCTGGAAACGTTAGCGTTTTCTAATCTCCTTTTTTTCTTTGGTCTTGCCAAGTCAGGAATGGTGAGGAAGAAAAAGATATGAAACCAAAAAGGGCAGACTCATCTTTCATTCAAACTTCTCTCTCTCGTCGTTCCTTGTTTAAAGGCTTGGGTGCCGGAGTAGCCTTAAGTGCTTTTTCTAGCCCTGCAGCTTCCAGTAAAGAAAGCAAAGAAGAGAAAAAAAGAGGAGTAAGTAAAGGAAGAATCAAGCAGTCGATTGTTTCTTGGTGCTTTGCCAATCATTGGAGTGTGCAAGAAACTTGTAGTCAAGCAAAGCGGCTTGGCTGTCAAAGTATTGAACTCATCGATTCCAAAGATTGGAACACTTTAAAGGAGTACGATTTAACCTGTGCCATTTCTGGAATCCCAGTCGAGGGAAAGCCTTTTATCAAAGGTTTCAATAACCCAGATTACCACGGTTGGTTAATCCAGGCTACGAAGCGGGCAATTAATGAGTCTGCTGATTTTGGATGTCCGAATGTCATCGCGTTTACTGGATATGAAGAAAATTTTTCATTGGAAGATGGGGCAAAAAATTGCGTTCAAGGCTTCAAGAAAATAGCATCCCATGCAGAAAAAAAGGGGGTGACCATCTGTCTTGAAATGTTGAATACTCGTGATGGAACCGATCCAAATAAAGGCCATCCAGGTTATCAGGGAGATCATATCGATTATTGCTTGGACATTGTGAGGCGTGTGGGTTCTCCGAGGGTGAAATTACTCTTTGATATTTATCATGTCCAGATCATGGACGGAGATGTTATTCGAAGGATTGGAGAATGTGCAGATTATATCGGCCATATTCATACTGCCGGAAATCCGGGTCGGGGGGAATTGGATAATAATCAGGAAATTAATTATCCGCCGATTATGCAGGCTCTTTTAGACATCGGCTACGATGGTTTTGTAGGTCAGGAATTCATCCCAACTCGAGATCCAGTAATGGGATTAACGGAAGCAGTTGAGCTTTGTGATGTTTGATTTTTGAAGATTCTGGATTGATTCTCCCCTGCAACATGACTACTTTTAAGAGAGTAGGAGATATGGTGGAAAAACTTCGATTTATTGATTTATTTTGCGGTGTTGGTGGTTTTCGATCTGCCCTGGAGCGAAACGGGCATCAGTGTGTTTTTTCTTCTGATTTAGATAAGGATGCACAGCATATTTATGAGAGAAACTTTAGAGAAAAACCTATGGGTGACATCACAAAAATTTCTGCTTCGGAGATCCCTTCCCATGAGGTTATCTGTGGAGGCTTTCCCTGCCAACCATTTAGCATATCTGGCAATCACCAGGGTTTTATGGATGGGCGAGGAACTTTGTTGCATGAAATTTTACGGATTACCAAGTATCATCAGCCTAAAGTTCTCCTATTGGAAAATGTTAAAAATTACCAAAGTCATGATGGTGGAAAAACATTGGCAATTACAATAAGACTCTTGGAAGAAGCCAACTATCAAGTAAACTTTAAGGTTCTTAATGCCTCGAGATTTGGAATCGCTCAAAAAAGGGAAAGAATATATTTTGTTTGTTTTCGGAAAGATTTAAAGATTTCCGATTTTTCATTTCCAGAACCGAGCGATGAACTTGTTTCATTAGAAGATCTCTTGCTTTGCCCAAAGGATCCAAGACTAAAAGAACTTATCATTGAACGTTCTGACATGAGATTGGAAAAGATCTTGCCCAAAGAGGTAGAAAACCGTCCCATGCGAATCGGTACTGTCGGAAAGGGGGGTCAAGGTGAAAGGGTTTACAGTACCAAGGGTCACGCGATTACTTTGTCTGCTTTTGGCGGTGGGATTGGAGCCAAGACTGGAATGTATTTAGTCGATGGTAGGGTTCGCCGATTACATCCTGAGGAATGCCGTAGGCTCATGGGTTTTCCGGAAGACTTCTATTTTCATCGAAGTCGTAATGTAAGTTTTAAATTGTTTGGTAATTCGGTTATTGTACCAGTAGTAAGCAAAATATTTCATAATATTGAACGATCCTTATTCAAAAAGAATCTAAAGGCCGCTTAATTTGCTTAGTTGAAGAGCGATAAATTCTTAATGATAGTAAGATCTGCAAAAAATACACTTGGGTGTTTGATTGGATGTGCAATCGGAGACCTTGGAGCCATTTTCCTTTTCCAAAAATATTTCGATCCAGAAAGTATCCCTCAAGAGTTATGGACTTTGGTTTGGATCATTGCGATGAGTTCGGGCATTTGTACTAGTATTATCTTGGAGACGATAATTTTATGGAAGCAATTAGGTCCGAAAGAAGCATTTAATACGGCCTTAGGCATGAGTTTGATATCGATGGTGCTTATGGAGGTAGCGATGAACATAGCCGATTTTGCCATGATGGGAGAACCTGCAATCACCTGGTCTATTCTTCCTTTTACCTTAGGGGCAGGTTTTTTAGCAGCATGGCCCTATAATTTTTGGAGACTTAAAAAATATGGAAGATGTTGCCATTGAGTATAACAACATACCTTGATGTACGACTTCTTTTCCTTGATCTTTAGAGGTAATCCTTTCTAATCTAATAGCACAAATGAAGCTTTTGCACCGCGAAGATGTTTTGGAAGCAGGCTACGACCTGCCCAACACTGGTTTATGTGCCAATATCGGTACCGCTGAGATGGAAGAACTTCGTTTTGGTGGTGAGTGGATCTTGGCGGAAGATGAGACCTTGGTTGCCGATGGTCACGAGCAACGATACCTTTACATGGTAGTTTCGGGCGAAGTTGCGATTACCAAAGTTAATGATCAAGGCAAGAGCCAACAAATCGCAACTCTTGGAGCGGGTGCTGCGTTTGGTGAAATGGCATTCTTGAGTGGTGGAGTTGCCTCCGCAAATGTCCAATCTATTGGGGAAACTATTCTTTGGCGATTGGACCATGAAAGGTTGCTTGGTTTCATAGCTGAGCATGGGGTTGCTGGTGGTCAGCTTTGTCTTAATGTTGCAAGTATTCTTTCTGGTCGTCTGGTTGACGGGAACAAGAAAGTGGTCGATATGGGGAAGGAATTGCAGACTTCCCTAGCTCGTTTGCAACAAGCATCTTCTGCGGATGCAGGTAAGGATCAGGCACTCAAGCAAATGCAAGGCAAAATTGCCAATATGCAGAATGCCTTCAAAGGAAGTGCGGTTAAAAAGTCCTCGAATATTCTAACCATTGCAGCATCTGTGGTGGCTGTACTAAGTACATTGGGCATGGTGGGCTTGCTGGTCTCGATGGACGACTCCGCTGCCCGTGAAGCTGTTACTTTATCCAAGAAAGTAGAAAAACTAGAGGCTAATGAAGAATTTTATCTCGGGCTCAAAAAGAAACTTGAAGATGAAAACCTAGATCTCGTTGAAAATGGCAAATCCTTGGTCGAAGAAAAAGAACAATTAGCTTCCACCATATCTCGTTCCATGGAAGATATTCAAGATCTCAAGGATCAATTGAGAACTAAAGATCGAGAACTTTCGCAAGCAAAGGATGACATTGTTAGAGCTCAACGAATCAGCCCGAAGCCGATGGTTCAAAAGTCTGTGCCCAAGCAGCCATTGATTTCAAAATCTGCAGTGGAGGAAGCGATTGAATGGTCCAAGACCCATACGACTATGGTTTTCCCGATGCTCGTAACAGTTAAAGACAAGCCGGTAACTTTGCAGGATGCAAAGCAAATGGTGAAAATTCCGGTCCAAGTCGGGAAAATGCTCAGAGCAAAAGGCTACCACCCTCAATCAGCTGATTTTCTGGTAGTTGCCCAAGAAAAGAGTGACAAGTTCCTTGCTACCATTCGAATCGAGCATTCAAACTTCGTGGATCTTCTCATGCCCAAGTTTCAAAATCGTGCCAGCAGTATTGATCGTGGACCAGAAAATCCCCTGCTGGTTGCTCCAAAGCGTTCGACCCCAACTCCTGCATCCTCCAGCAGACCCCCAGTTTCAAACGCTTCGGATCCTTCCAACCGTTCTGCCTCCTCTCTTGCATCTCCGGCGAAAACTTCGGTATCCGCCACTCCTACGGTTGTAAAAGGTAAAGCAATTAATGCGCAGAAACCAGAAGACATGCTTGGTTCAATGGATTCAAGCACCCCACCAAAAAAAGTGGATACAAGTGATCATGGAGCTAATTGTGTTTGCAAAGATTGTCGTGCTAAAAAGATCGGGAAAGGAAGTCTTTTCCCGGACCCTTAGGTTTCTCAATTGGCTTTTTTTAAGAATTACCTGCCAAAAAGTGCCTGAAGCCCGGCTCCCGCAAGAGCACATCCAATCGCAATAAGTAAATATGCGGTTCGATTGTTCCATCGGACCAGTTTTTCCCAACTGGAGTACCAATAAACCGAGACCTCTTGTCCATGACGATATCGTTTTAGATCTGCAAGAAGGTCGGTAATCTTTTGGTATCGTTCCTCTCTGTTCCTTTTAAGTGCCCGTAAACAAACTGCCTCTAAGTCTTTGGGGATATGCTTCTGTGGTACTCTTTCTCTCGGGAGAGGACATGGATTTTCAAGAAGCATTTTCTTGATCTCAATAATATCTTCACCTTTCGCGAAAGACTGGAGGGTGAGGATTTCGAAAAGAATAATCCCCAAGGAAAAAATGTCAGATCTGGCGTCAATGTTTTCATCACCTCTGGCAATTTCCGGGGACATATAAAGGGGGGTACCATAATGCCTACCTACAGGGGTAAGTTGTAAGTCTTTGCTTTTAGGATCCGAAGGGAAATCTTTGTCTATTATGGAGTTTGAACCCGTGACTTTTGCCAATCCCCAGTCCAAAACATAAACCTCACCAAACTTGCCAACTATGATGTTTGCCGGCTTGAGATCTCGGTGAATAACACCGAGATCATGAGCAAATGCCAAGGTCTGACAAACTTGGATGAGAATATCCAATAACCTGGGAAGTGGAAAATCATCCACTACCTCGGGTACTTCCTGAGCGAGGTCAAAAAGAATTTTTCTCAAATCTCTCCCATCCACTTTTTTCATGGTGAAAAAGAGTTGTCCTTCCCGATCTCTTCCTAATTCATACACTGGGAGGGTGCCTGGATGTTGGATGTTAGCGGTAACCCTGGCTTCACGCAAAAATCTTTTGGTCTCGATATCAGAGTTTCTTAAGTCCGCATGTAATGTCTTATAAGCGACGGTGCGACTTAGGTTTTGATCCGTCGTGAGATAGAGCTTTGCGGTTCCTCCTTCGGCCAACAGTTTTAATTCATCATATTTAAGGGAACCACTTTTCCATGCTGTCGGAAGATTAAGGTCAGTTTCCCCTTGATCAAGATGCGGTTGAATTGGCTTAGACCTTATCATAATTTAATAAACTTACACAAACTTTTCCCTTCACGCAAGGGATCGTCTTTTCTTATTTCGAGGAGGGCATCTTTTGACCGATATGGGAAATATTATGATCGTCTCCAAGCTTCACCTGTCTGTGCCTTTCCCGCAGGCTTTCCTTTTTCTCAATAGATAGCTGATCATAGCACTTGGGACAAGAGACTCCATCTTCGAATTTTGCCGAATGTAGATCTTCAATTGATAGTGGCCAGCGACATCCAAAGCATAAGCGGCTATCCCCACCTTGCAGACCATGCACAACCGATACTCGATGATCAAAGAGGAAGCATTCGCCTATCCATTTACTTTTTTCAGGCTTAATTTTTTCCAAATAATTCAAGATACCCCCTTTCAAATGATAAACTTCTTTAAATCCATGGTGAAGTAGGTGGGAGGATGCTTTTTCACATCGAATGCCACCCGTACAAAAAATCGCAACTTTCTTATCTTTCTTTTGGGACATGTTTGATTGAACAAACTCATGCCATTGGCTAAAGGTTTTGGTTTTTGGATTTACCGCACCTTCAAAGGTACCCAACGCTATCTCATAGTCATTTCGGGTGTCAATAACGGTCATTTCGGGATCATTAATAATGTCATTCCACTTTTCGGGATCGACATATTCACCCACAAGCTCATTTGGATCAACGGAATCATCTCCAAGAGTGACAATTTCTTCCCTTAGGAAAATTTTGAACCGATAAAAAGTCTTTCGGGGAGAAAAGGACTCTCTAGCTCTTAGGTCTGAAAAAAGTTCGTGTTCTTTGATCCAATCAAAAAATTCATACACATCTGAATCTAAACCGGAAATGGTGGCATTAATACCTTCCTTGGCTAAGATGATGGAACCAAGAATAGAGAGCCGGTTTCCTTCTTTTTCAAGTTTTTCCTTCCACTTCTCAAAATCGGGAAATGGAATGAATTTATAGAAGGTAAGAATTGTTTGTTCCATAAATTACACTATGTACGTTGAAAGGATCATCAATCGCAAA
>DEYT01000129.1 GCA_002364975.1 Opitutia bacterium UBA3151
AACCTCCATGGGGAAATCCTTAGATATTCTTAAAAAGACCATGACACGGGAAATTCTGTATCCGCTTTGGGACACCGGATTAAAAGTGGGCCATGCATCTAGAGAAGTTAAAGAAGCCCTAGTTGAATCACAAAAGGATATTCGTAATAAAAACTCTATGCTGGATGGAAGATTTCTGTGCGGCGATCGAAAAATAGCACAAAAATTTATTGAAAAATTTCATAAGTTCTGCAGAAGAAATAATCCTTCTGAATACCTCAAAGAACTTCTTACACATCAACAAAAAAGGAGGCTTGAGAAAGGAAGCACCGTTTTTCTTCAAGCCCCTGATGTTAAGAACGGAGTTGGGGGTTTGAGGGATTATCAGGGTATCCTCTGGATGACTAAAGTAAAGTTTGATAAGCATGGTTTGGATGGATTGGTAAGTAAGAAATACCTTACGGAGCAAGAAGCCAATTCTTTGGAAGAAGCATATTCTTTTCTTTTGCGGGTTCGAAATGAATTACATTTCCGAAGCAAAAGGCCGGTTGATATTCTTCACCTCGAAAAACAACCGGAAGTCGCACTTGGTCTTGGGTATCAAGAGGAGGATATTTTTCGAAGAGTCGAACTTTTCATGGGCGACTATTATTTAAAAGCTCGAACCATCAATCAATTATCAGGAATTCTGGAGCAACGCCTTGTACATGCCAGAAGCGGATCCACTTCTTCTATAAGTTTCAAGAATGTAATCAAGGCTTATCAATCTCCCCCTGCTCAAGAAGTCGATGGCTTTGATCTGAATGGGCAGCAACTTAGCACTCAAAATCCTCAACTTTTTGATGAAGATCCAGAACGCTTAATTCGGCTATTCCGCCATTCTCAAAGACTGTCTGCGAATCTGTCGCCTGACTTGCGTTCCATAGTCAGAAACCGCTTGTCCTTGATCGATTCTAATCTCATCAATTCCACATCCGCAAATGTCACTTTTCGCTCAATCTTACAAGAAATAGGAAATGTAAGCCCTACTCTATGTGAAATGCATGAACTTGGTGTGCTCGGTCGCTTCGTTCCCGAATTTGGAAGATTGACCTGCAAAGTACAACATGATCTGTATCATAGGTTTACCGCTGACATCCATGTTCTACACTGCATCACTATCCTTGATCATATTTTTCAGGGTAAGAAAAAAGCATCGAAGCATTACTTGGAAGCCTTGCGTAAAAATGAGGTCCCCGGATTACTTTATCTCATTCTTTTCCTCCATGACTTAGGAAAAGATCAAGGTCCAAAAGGACACTGCGAGAGAGGCGTTGAGATTGCGGTTAATATTATGGATCGACTTGGAGTATCCGATGAGATGATTGATCGTATTCTATTTGTAATTCGAAATCATTTGGAGATGGTGCGCTATGCAAATAAATTTGACCTTGAAGATCCTGATGTAATCCACTCGTTTGCTAAATTTGTCGAAGGCGAACAAAGACTTCGCTTCCTTTATGTCCATACTTTTTGTGACGCCAATGCCACTGCACCCAACTTATGGAATTCCCACAAGGAAGAACTCCATACTCAACTTTTTAACAATACACTTGATGTTTTAGAAGGGAAGAGAGCATTGAAGGATCCAGACAAGCTCAAGGATGCCTACAAAAATTTGGATATTGAAGGGGTCTCCAAAGAAGAAATAATGGATCATCTTGAACAGGTTCCAGTTCGTTACTTCTCGCACTCTGGAAAGGAAGAAGTCGCATTACATGTCGATATGATTCATCGCTACGGGAAAAATGGTGCTGAATCCCCCACCCCGATTATTCATTGGAGGAATGACCTGCGACGCTCGCTAACCATTGTAGATATCGTAACAAGAGACCGAAATAGTTTGTTTGAAAAGCTAACCGGTGCCTTCTCCGTGGCTAGCCTGAATATACTTGGAGCTCGAGCGGTCACTCGAAAAGATGGCATTGCGATTGATGTGTTTTATGTGGAAGACAAGAATGGCGGTGTCGTGGACGACCCTAAAATTCGACAACTATGCGAGTCATCTATTCGCTCTTTTCTTGCAGATAAGATTTCTCCCGATGAATTAATCTCTGAGAAAAAGAAGAAGACGGATCGATCCCAGCTCTTTTTAAACCAAGACAAGCTTGGAGAAAGAATCGCTTCGCAGGTCGATGTGTATCGGGATATTTCTCTCAATCGTACCATTGTAGAGGTCAGGGCACCAGATCAGGTTGGTTTGTTACATTTGATTGCGAAAACCATTTCGAACTGTGGCTTTAGTATCCAGTTCGCACGAATTGCTACGGAGCAAGGAATTGCCACAGATGTCTTCAATATCGAACCATTAGAAAGCGAAGATTCCTTTTCCCCTATCCGCTTTTTGGAATTGAGAGAGAAATTAAGTGCCGCTTTACACGAAGGAAAGTTTTACCACGAGGTTTAACAAAAATCGTCCTATTGCTGAGAAATGGGCAGGCTTAATTTAAATACTGTTCCACCTTCCCCAGACTCCACAAGCTCAAGGTCGCCATCATGACCTTTCAATATTCTCTTTGAAATGGTTAAACCAAGGCCAGTGCCATCGGTTCTAGCCGTTAAAAAGGAATCAAAAATTTGCTCTCTCAAGTCTTCAGGGATTCCCTTTCCAGTATCCCTAACCAATATCTCAACACGATTCGAAGAATTATTAACCGATGAATGGATCGAGAGCTCTCCCCCTTCTGGCATCGCACCCAATGCATTAAGTACCAGATTTAATAAAGCTTGTTGAATCTGACCCTTATCCACAAAAACTAATAACTCTTTAGGCAAATCGTTCATGGAGAGCACAACTTGAGATTGTTCAAGCTTTAATCGGATAAGGAGAGATGCATCTTTGAGAATTTCATGGATTGAATAATTTCTTCGAAAAGATTCTCTACTTTTTCCAAAATCCAAAATTCGGCCTGCAATTTGATCCAAGTGATTCAACTTTTCCCGAATAATTGATAAGTCCTTATTTTTGCTCTCATCCGATTCCTTGTCCAATTCTAGTGAATCAAAAAGTAAACGTACCACCATGAGAGGATTTCGAATCTCGTGAGCAATTTCAGCGGCTAATGTACCTAATGTCGTTAGCCGCTCACTCTTCCTCATACTCTCTTCAGAGGAAAAGACCCTACCATATAAACGGGCATTTTGTACTGCAATCGCACCTAGGTCAGCCAATGCTCTCACAATCAATCGCTCGTCATCATTAAAACGATGTTTTCGATCGACATAAAGACTTAGTAAACCTATTGGCTCATCTTCGTAAACCACTGGGGTAACAAGCATAGAATGTAAATTTTCTTGCCTTATTAAAGCAACGAAATGGTGCTCTTCTGTTCGGAGTAGGTCTCGAGTCTGAACTTGGCGATGCCCTCGTAAAGCCGATCCAAGTATACTGTCCGCCGGTTTAAGATTCTCTTCATAAGGAAGTAAACCGTTTTCATTCTGTAAAGAATGCAAGCGAAGATAATCCTTTTCCGAATCATAAAGGAAGAAAGCTGATAAACGACAATCTAAGAGCAACAACGCTTCGCGCGTGATCGACTCAAGAACCCCGTCCACTTTTCTCGTTCCCGACATATCCTGACCGACTAGTACGAGGGTCTGCAATTGATCCGCTTTCCTTCGAAGTTGCTGAATCATCCACATATTCTCCAACACACGACTCGCTTCATTTGCGACAAGAACTAGTAATCTCAAATCATCAGGATCAAAAGCTTCTAATTCCATCGAATCGACATTAAGAGCACCCACCGTTCGCCCGCCTTCTGTTAAAGGTGCAGCCATTTCGGAACGAATTCGATCATCCAAACAAAAATATTTTTCCTCATTTGCTACATCCCCGGATAAATAGGGTTCTCCATGCATTGCTACCCAACCAGTTATTCCAACCCCCATTGGTAACTCAAAACCTTTACTTTCCTTAGAAAGCCCTTTCTCAACTTCAATTAAAAGCTTATCCGAATCAGCATTGAGCATGCAAAGCGAAGCTGAACTGGCACCAAATACGCCAATTATTTCATCCAATATTTTCCCCAAGGAAAGTAAGGGATTACTTTCACTACTAGACAATGCACTAATTCGATATAGTACATCTACAGCCTTACGGTCTGAATCTCTATGAATAATTTTTGAATCCACAGGTTTTAAAATAATTCGAAGCTCAAAGAATGCGAGCTTGGAAAACTAAATTATTGCTTTCCTTGAATAAAATGAGTCCAAGTATCCTCCATAGGCTTACCAAGGAGGGAAGACATAAAAGGGCGACGAGATGGTCTCTTGGGCTCCTTCAAAAGCCGCATGCCCGCTTCTTTGGGCAACCGATTACTTTTCTTGCTATTACAACGAATACAGGAAATAACTACATTCTCCCATGAGGTTCCCCCTCCACGGTCCCGAGGAACAACATGATCCATATTCAATTCTTTTGTGGGCAATTTCTTACCACAATATTGGCATTTGTAATCATCTCTCTCCAAAAGGTTCTGCCGATTGAATTTCATCTCCTGCATCAGCATTCGATCATAGGAACGAAGCAGTAATACACTGGGTACCAAAACTTGTTGGTTTATCGTTCGTACAACTCGGTTTCCAGGTTGCGAATCAAGATCTTTGCAATGCTCGAACCAAGTCCCTGCATCAAAAACGCGAAAGCTTCCATCTTCCGCATAAATCACTTGTGCATGATCGAGAGAAAGTAAGCTAAAAGCACGCTCGATTCCCACAACATTAACGGCTTGCCAAAGGCGATTAAGCACAAGTGTTTGATAACTAGTATCCATCAGCCTTAAAATATATCAGCATTCATAATCGGGTTGTCAAAGAATTTTTGCCAAATTTTTGGCAACGAATGAGTAATGAATTTATAAAACAAAAAAGAGGAGCAATCCCCTGCTTGGGTTTGAACCTCAATAAGGGTGTTTCAGTAACTTCGACCATTCTTATTTTCATAATAATTAAGAAATGCCTTATGGACTACACGGTACCCGCCCGGAGTCGGATAGTCTCCAGTAAAGTACCAATCTCCTGAATGGTCAGGTAATGCCTCATGCAAGTTCTCGATTCCTTGAAATACAATCTCAACATCCGTAATCCCATCCAGACACTTCGGTTTAACCAGTTCTGCAACTTTCGCTGAAATCTCCTTAACCTTAAAGTTTTCGTAAACTCTTTTTACGTGGTTTACAAAAGCAGGCTTTGATCCCTTTAAAGCCTCGCGGCACTCTTCTGCAACTTCATCGAGCAATCCATCATAACCCTGCTCTTGGATAAGTGCTACCGCAGCCTGAAAGGCAATAAATTTCCCAAGCTCGGACATATCAATCCCATAACAATCAGGATAGCGGATCTGTGGTGCGGTCGAAGCGATTAATAGCTTTCTTGGTTTGGAGCGTCCAAGGATTTTAAGGATACTCTCCTTGAGAGTAGTTCCGCGAACGATTGAATCATCGATACAGACCAGGGCATCCTCCTTTTCCCGCACCACACCATATGTAATATCATAAACATGGGAGACTAATTGATTCCTGCCAGACTCTTGGGAAATAAAGGTTCGAAGTTTAATGTCCTTATTGGCAATTTTTTCTCCCTTCGGCCAGTTGTCCATTACCAACTCATTAATCAATTTATCGGTAAGAGTTCCGTCATTCTTGGCATCAATCAAACGCTGTTGGACCTCTGCCCTTCGAACTAAGCGGAGTTGTTCCATAAAACCATAGTATGCACTTTCGGCTGTATTTGGCACATAACTAAATACGCTTTTGGAAAAGTCTTTCCCCACTAACTCCAAAACCTGAGGGACCAATAAAGCTCCTAAGGTTTTGCGTTCAGAATAAATATCTGGATCATTTCCCCTAGAGAAATAAATTCTCTCAAAAGAACAACCTACTTGACATGCTGGGTCGTCTGCAAAGCTCTCAATTCCCGTGGAACCATTAGCTCGGATTACAATAATGGTACCCGGTTTAATTTCCTCAACCTCATCCGCTTCCTTATCGAAAACCGTCATCAGCGGTGCTCTTTCAGAGGCAACGGCAACTACTTCATCATCCTCAAAATAAAAACCAGGCCGGATCCCTAAGGGATCCCGCATCGCAAACGCATCCCCATTACCGATAATTCCTGCCAATGCATAACCACCATCCCAGTGAGAAGCAGCTTTTCGGAAAACCTCCGGTAAATTAATGCGTTCACCAATCCACCGGGAGAGTTCTTCACCAGCCACGCCTTCTTCTTGAGCCGTGGCACAAAGCTTATCATTCACAGCATCCAGATGATAACCAGTCTCCTCTAAAATGGCTTGGGTATCAGTATCAAAAACCGGATGTTGTCCTCGCTCTACTAATTTTTGATTTAGTTCTTCTACATTTGTTAGGTTGAAGTTACCTGCGACCATCAAGTTCTTACCTGGCCAATTACTCTTTCTGAAATAAGGATGGCAAGTAGCCGAACCATAATCTCCCGAAGTGCCATAGCGTAAATGTCCCAACAAGATCTCACCTCCATAATCGAAATGCTCCTTGATGGTATCTGGGAATTCATGAAATGATTTACCCCCCTTTATGAGTTTTGCCAGCCTCTTATGCTGACCTCCAAAAATTTTGGCCAAGGCTTTACTACTCGTGCTCCGTTCTCGGAACATAAATGCTTCCCCAGTCGGCATTTTCAATTTCATCGAACCAATCCCAGCACCATCCTGTCCACGATTATGCTGCTTTTCCATGAGCAGAAAGAGTTGGTTAAAACCCCATAGTGAACTTCCGTATTTTTCTGTATAATAACTCAGATGCTTTTTTAAACGAACGAGAGCAATTCCACAATGGTGTCCGATTTCATCGCTCATTTTAAATCATTGACTTAGCTGCATCATCGTAGGAATTGCATCTTCCCAAATCTTCCGCAACTTTGAAACATCAGAATTTAAGATTTCCTTGTCATCCACCTTAAGGGAAAACACTTCATTTTCTGTAGTTTGGCCAAGAAAATGAGCAGATATGCCCCATTGGTTTGCCAAATCCAACAAAGAGGAAAGGTTCTCTGGGGAAACTCCGATTAAGGCACGACCTTGGCTTTCTCCAAAAAGTAAGGCATCCAATCGGGCATTAAAATCCAGAGCATCCACCTTGATTTCCGCTCCAAGATTTAAATTTCCAAAAAGCATTTCAAGCATCGCTACCAGTAAGCCCCCTTCTGCCAAATCATGGGCGGAAGATATCAATCCCAGTTCAATTCCACCGATCAACAAGCCCTGAAGCTTAGCCTCAGCTTCCAGATCAACAACAGGGACTTTGCCTTCTTTAAGTCCGTGTTGGGTTTGAAGAAAATAACTACCTCCCAATTCATCTGAAAATCCACCTAAGAGAACAACCGATTGTCCGGTGCCCGAAATCGTTGAACGAGTAACCAGTTCGGGCTTGTCAATGAGACCCACCATGGAAACCACTGGTGTCGGATCGATCGCTCCATCCCCATGCTCATTGTAAAGACTGACATTTCCGCCCACAACCGGGACATCAAAATGAGCACAGGCATCCGCCAAGCCTTTGACACACTCCTTAAGCATATAATAAGCCTCCGGTTTATTGGGATTACCAAAGTTTAAATTATCGGTAACCGCCAATGCTTTCGCTCCGGAACATGCCAAATTCCTCATGCATTCTACGAATGCAATCTGTGCACCCCGGTAGGGATCGAGAAAGCAAAACCTATTATTACAATCATTTGCAATCGCAAGATACTTGTCGATACCAGCAATACTCAACCGCACCACACCCGCATCGCTTCCTGGCTCAACCGTGCAGCCAGACATCACCATGTGATCGTATTGTTTCCAGACCCACCTCTTGGATCCAATGGTTGGATGTCCCAATAATTTTTCCAGAGCACCTGTCACCTCATTTGGCTCTAATTCCGGAACAGAATCAATTTGCCAATTTCTAGCCTCGGTAACATGGACTGGTTCACTTGCGGGTTGATCGTAAATTGGAGCCTCATCAGTCAAGGATTTCGCTGGTAAGTCCGCCACCACTACACCCTTATGGCGTACAACCATTCGATCTCCATTCTTGACTTCGCCAATTCTGGCAGCGTGCAAGTCCCATTTCTCGAAAACCTGCTCCAATTCATGTTCACGACCCCGATTTACGATAACCAACATGCGTTCCTGGCTTTCGGAGAGCATGATCTCGTAAGAATTCATGCCCGTTTCTCGCTGAGGAACAAGATCAAGATCGATTTCAATTCCAGAATTTCCTCTTGAGGCAGTTTCACAGGTCGAACAAGTCAACCCCGCAGCCCCCATATCTTGAATGCCAACAACCAAGCCAGGAATTGCCATCATCTCCAGGCAAGCCTCAAGCAAGAGTTTCTCCATAAAAGGATCCCCTTTTTGTACAGCTGGTCTATCCTCCGCACTCTCCTCGGTTAACTCTCTAGATGCAAAACTAGCCCCTCCTAAACCATCACGACCAGTACCAGGCCCGACATAATATACGGGATTACCCACTCCAGTTGCTGCCCCTTTCTGAATTTCTTCATGTCGTAAAATTCCAGCACATAAGGCATTGACCAATGGATTTCCTTCATAACAGGAATCAAAATAAATATCCCCACCCATGTTTGGAATACCCAAACAATTCCCGTAATGCGAAATGCCACTCACAACCCCACGAAATAAGCGTTTTACCTGCTCATTCTCAAGATCTCCAAAACGAAGTGAATTGGTAAGTAAAACCGGCCGGGCACCCATCGTAAAAATATCACGAACAATCCCACCGACTCCGGTGGCAGCACCTTCAAATGGTTCAATTGCACTCGGATGATTGTGCGATTCGATCTTAAAGGCCACCCCCCAACCTTCCCCTACATCAATTACTCCGGCATTCTCTTCGCCAGCTTTAACCAAAACTTGGCCGATCGCATTCTTGTCCTTCTTTTCGGTCGGAAAAAGTTTTAATAACTTCCGGGTATTTTTATAGGCACAATGCTCGGACCACATCACCGAAAATATTCCCAACTCAGTCAGATTGGGAGTGCGACTCAAAATCTCTTGTATATTCTCGTACTCCACGGGTAGAAGACCGTGTTGAGCAATTAATTCCGGAGTGATTTCCACATTGAGACAAGGATCAGGATTCGGGATCATGGAATTTATCGAAGAATCCATTAAGTGGATACCAGCTCTACTGGGCTAGAAGTTTGAAGGGGATCAAAAAAAGATTTTAGAATCAGGATTCCATCATCGCATGGATGATGAGGTTCGACCGCTCTTTCAGGATGGGGCATCATACCATACACATTACCCTTGAGGTTGCGGATTCCCGCAATGTCGTTGATTGAGCCATTGGGGTTATCAAGGTACCGGAGCAATACTTGATCATTGGATTCGAGCTCCTCCAAAGTCGAATCCTTCACCCGGTAATTTCCTTCACCATGAGCAATAGGTAGGGAAATTGAATGGTTTATCTTGGAAGAATTGAAACGTTCATTGGAGTCTTCCACTTGGAGGGCTTGATTGAGACAACGAAAATCCAAACAGTCGTTGCGGATCAAAGCACCGGGTAAAAGACCCGCTTCACAAAGGATTTGAAAACCATTACAAATGCCAAGCACCTGCCCACCACGATCAGCAAAATTCTTTAAATCCGACATGATCGGAGAAAATTGGGCAATCGCTCCGCACCTTAAATAATCACCAAAAGAAAAACCACCCGGAACCACAACTGCCTCGGTTTCGCTGGGTAGCGAATCCTTGTGCCAGACTCTCTTAGCTGGAATACCCATTACTTGATCCACTGCATGCTCCGCATCCCAATCGCAATTGGAACCAGGAAATTGTAAGATTGCCACTTTCAAGATTTTTTCTCCTCCTGCTTGGCTTCATCCTCTCCGAAAACTTCTTCAACCACTGGGTTGGTCAAAATCCCCACCCCATCTACTTCAATGGTAACTTCATCTCCTGGAACCAGAAAGCGTTTTGGGTTTCTAGCCTCACCGACTCCGGAAGGGGTACCGGTTAGAATAAGGGTTCCGGGCAACAAGGTGGTACTTCCACTTAGGAAGGAGATTAAGGCAGACGCATCAAAAATCATGTCTTCCAAAGAGGATTCCTGCATCTTCTCTTCATTTACAAAAGATCGAATGGTCAGCTTAGAAGGGTCAGGTATCTCGTCCGCAGTGGCCAAGCAAGGGCCTACCGGGCAGAAAGTATCGAAACTTTTTCCACGGCAGAACTGCCCTCCCCCTTTTTCTTTCTGCCAATCCCTTGCACTGACATCGTTTACGCAAGTGTAACCCAGGAC
>DEYT01000136.1 GCA_002364975.1 Opitutia bacterium UBA3151
GGTTTTGGTCTTAGGGCTTTAAATGATTTAAAGGTGGCCATGATTCAGATTTTTGAGAGTACGAACTATCAAAGATGAATGTGAAAGCTTACTTCTTAGAGTCTTGATTGGCTGCTTTTTTTGCCTTGAATTGTTCAATCAGCTTTTTCGCAGATCCCGCAGCAAGTGTACTTTTAAGCAGACCAGTTTGCTTTGGCATTCCCGAAACGGCAGCAGCTTGGTTGGAGGATTGTATTTCCTCCAGAATTTCTCTTCTAAAAATTGAAATTGACCGGGGTGCTGAGATTCCAATTTTAACTGAGTCTCCTTCAATTTTAGTAATCGAAATTTCTATTTCATCACCAATTTTGATACCCTGCTCTACTTTACGAGATAAAATCAACATGATCTCGAGAAAGAAAAATTAGAGTTCCTCTCCACCGACATCAAGGATGTGCCGTGCGGAATAATCTTCATGATTATTTATAATACACTGCTTTCCTAACAAGGTTCTACGATTCACAATGATCGGACCTACAAGGTTCAGGGAAATTTTGTTTGATTGTTCCGGAAGCAGGGTGACAATATTTAGGATCATGGTATCTTCGGGACCTGTGATTCCCAACACCTGAATGTCACCATCCGCAATTTCTACGGAGTAGTCTGGGAGAACTCCGCCGGGTTCTAGTACAACAAAAGCCAAACCATCTTCTTTTTCCTCCCTTAGCCACATAAAAGGCAACTCTTCTTCGTCAAACATGAGTTCCATGGAGCGAATCTGAGAAAATCCAAAAAGACCTTCGGGCAAAGAAAGTTTATTACGTGAATTCGAACCTTCCAATTCTGGGTTGTTCGACTCCTCACCTAAATTAAGTTTCATGATTTGAAGTATGCAGGTTTTTTTTTATAGGTAGTTAAGTAGTGATGTATTGAGTAACTGAGCACCCACCTGCATGGCGGCTTGGTATGCGGTTGAAACCCGTGATAACCTCATAATGGTCTCAGATAGATCAACATCAAGGTCGCGGGAAATTCTTTGATCTAATTGCATGAAATAATCTTCATCGTGTGCTCTAACGGTTTCCATTCTTACCATATTGGCCGAAAGCTGCCCCATTTTATCAATGATATTATCTTCCAACTTGATCAGCTTTTTTTCTGAATCCTCAACTTCTTGAGAGTAATAAGAAGGAGTTGCGTTGTTCAATCCTTCCCTGAGTTCGATCAAAGTATTTACCACATTACCCAGTTCAGCTGTATTGCCATCTGCTGAATTTAAAAAGGATGATATCTTACTCTCTTTGCCAACATAAAACTGGGAGTTGTTCTCCGAGCCCATGTAGGAAACATTAACGATCTGTCCTTGTTCATTTCTGTGATCTAAAAAGGTTTTAGAACCGGTAGCAAAAGAGAATGTATCTCCAATACGGGGGCCAGTTGGAGCTATTGTTGTGTTGGGGTCACCTGTCAATTCAAACCCTGCAATTCGGTAGGGACCAGGATCATTTGGATTTTCCTGCCACAAAATAGTTGCCTCTAATGTTTCGTCTCCAACTTGGACTGTGGCTTTGGTGAAATCTGGAGGAATGATTCCATCGGAAAAGAAATAACGACCAGGATTCTCAACTTTTAATCCAGCGATATTGCCATTAATATCAACCACAGCTTTGGCAGTCGCATCTGTTCCAGCTGCACCTGCCGAGGAAATATTTACAGATGGTGCGTCATCACGGGTGGCATCGAATTGTAAAACATGCTGGAGAGGGTTTTCTACAACCTCCCAGATATAATTTGCAACCTGTGACTGGCCGTCGGCACTTGGAATAAGATTAGAATCCGGATAAATGAGATTAGTGGAGCCAAGAAAATCGGCCGAAGGTAAGAAATTATTAAAGTCATCCCTGAGGCTTCGATAGTACTGGCCATCATAAAGAACAATATCACCACTATTGTAAGTTACATTTGAGGACCACTCGGTTCCTTGTCTTGAAATTTGGGCGGGTACTTCGATCAGGTTATTACTTAGGAGTAACTCATCTATGTCTGTTTGATCACTTACATTAAGAGTCTCGGTTGCAACATAATAAGAATTTTCTTCTCGGTGATAAAGATAATCACCAGTATTTAAACCTATGGGTTGTAGCAGTTGATTTTGAGTAGAGAAGACTTGTTCCTCTCCGGCTTTTGGCAGGGAAGCGAGTTTAAAAACGGTGCCATCACTTCGGGCAGATGCTTCGGTAAGAGGAATAGTAGAAGCTGAAGGATTGATGGGATCAAAAGTACCAGTTACGGTATTTGAATTTTCGGTGGCAATGTAGTACTTCTCGGATGTTTCATCATACAAATAATCACCTTTGTTTAAAACTAAATTTTCATTAGCGTTTATTTCTACTATATTAGGTGGAAAGTTATCTTGTATAAATGACCATAATGTTTTGTCGCCGTTTTCAAGGTTGGTTCCGTCTAAAGAAACAAAATAATTTCCTTCGTGCTGCACTACTGGTTGTTCGTAGGTGATCACTTGACTCGAAATAATCTGACTGCCCTCAGGTGCAGCTGCTAGCCTGTATTCTTGAGTTTGGTGATCAAAATACACCATTCCTTGAGATTCAGAACCTTTTACCTCGTAGGTAGTAACCGGGTAAAAAATAGTTTTTACCTTTTCATTCGCCATAGTGGTAAGGTCACTAGGTTGTGCATCAACAGGAAGTGAATCGGAGAAAAGAAGGATATCTTGGTTTTGAACTGAAGCGTCACTAAAATTATCAAAAAGACGACCGTCTAGAGATAAGAAGAATTCTTTTTGAGTTAGTCCTGTCGCCTCAAGTTCCCAATCTTCTCTTTCTACATTGTAGCCAGATGGTAATTCTTTCCAATAAGTAGAACTATCAACTACCGGTTTGTGATTAAAATTATCATTGATTTGAGATTCCCAAAGTTTTCCTTCGAATTCAATAATGTTTCCCAATTCATAGGATTGTAATCGTTTCCATGGGCTGGAATGGGTCATGGATAACTGAGAGGTACCTGCGGCTGATTCTATGCCAACGGCAATGTTTTGGGTCCATGCTGGGGCAACTGAATCGGTAGGAATGGATCCATCCGCAGATTCCTGAATGACGGTATGGGTTGCATCAAGGAGGGAAGCATCGAGTAGATTAATCGGTTCACCTGTTCCTTCATCGGTCGCTTGGAAAGCGGACTCCCTAAAATAATTTCCCGCCAGATTGGGGTTGGTAATTTCATTTACCACCGCATCGGTAACATTTGTTGGAATGGTAACACCAGCAGCATCAAGGGCAGTCAGGGTGGATCCTAAAGAAACCCAGTTGTCAGAAACATCAGGGTTTTGATCATCAAAATTATTCGCAGTTGGATCTTGGGATGTAGTGGCGGAAGTCGATTGATAATAAACACCTTTATACCTGACCACATCACCTAGGGCATAATCATCCACCAACCAATTTTTACTAAGAGCAGTAACAGAAGCCTGATTAAATTCATAGAAATCGGAACCTTGTTGTACCACTTGTCCAACTTGGTAGTCAGAATTTGAATCGAATTCACCACTCATGATGGATTGGGCAACGATAATTCGTTTTTGATCATTCTTAGCTGCATCTTCAGCAGAAAACGAATTGGACACATTAAAGGTATTTGTATCGTTAGGATTATGCGGTATGTCACCGGCACTATTTTCAGCTGAAACGACTTTATGCCAAGTTCCAGCATAGAATGTGTAATCATCCAGTGCGTATTCTCCCGATACCCATGTTCCCTTCACTGATTCGTCAAATTCTACAAGCCGTGGGTTGGTCGCACTTGAAGAAATATCATAAACGCGATCCCCTCCATTGTAGGAAGAAAACTGATACCACAGGGGAGCATTTTCTAAACCTGAAAAAACATAGTCATCTACTTGCTTTTTTTCTGACTCTGTCAATTCATTGTATAATTTTCCGTCAAAGATGGAAGCAGCCCTTTGGTTTCTTTTTTCCTCAATTTGATTTGGATAGTAATGGTTCGGATCCCAGCGAGTCAGATAATTGGCCTTGGCATTATACTTCTCCCCCACGGTTCCAGAAACAACTAGGTCTCCATTGTTGGAGATTTCAGAATACAATGTGACTGATTCATTACGAGGATCAGCCTGTCCAGATGAGCCACGGACAAAAGCTCTGTATGAAAGATTGTCTTCTACCCTTGGAGAGTCGACTAAAAGTTTTGTATCGTTATTAATCAGATCACGAACAACCTCGGTTATTTTATTTGTGGTGAGGCCATCTGTCTTTGCTTCCACCACATATTCACGACCATTGAGGCTAATTACAACTTGCTCCCCTGCTTTTATTTGCCGAAGGCCATCCGTGCCAACTTCTCCAACAAAACTTGAGTTTAAAGAAAAAATAGAGCTTTGTTCTTTTCCGAGTTGAACCTCGGAGTTTCCAAATTCAGGCTTAAGTTGAGTACCAGCAAAAAGAGATCTTCCTCGGTGCCGTGCATTAATCCGGTTGAGAGACTCTTCAATAAGTTGGTCTATCTCATTTCCATATGTCTCCATTGCAGGACCATTGAGACTGGAACCTGCAACTCTAGAAATCTCTTGAGCCCTCTGATTAAGTTCTCTAAGATTATCAAGGTTGAGATGACCTGCATTCAAGAATTCTGAAGCGTAAGAAGCATTTCTTTGATACTGAGCAAGCTTACCCTTTTCAGTATCCAAACTAATTACCCGACCAAGGCGCATGCCATCATCTTCTGGAAGGGTGATTTTTTGTCCGCTCGAAATCTGTTTGTCTAACTTGTAGCGCTGCAAGTCTAAGTTACGAATTGTATTCGTAATGGAATCGGAAACGCTTAGATTTGGAAGACGCATGCAAAAAATTATTTAACGAGCCCTAGGACGACAAGTTCCAACATTTTGTCGAGGGTATTAAGCACTCTTGCTGAAGCCTGAAATGAGCGTTGAAATTGCATTAGGTCAGATACTTCTTCATCAATAGAAACTGAACTAACAGCTCTTCTCTGGTCTAGTAAAAGAGTCTCAAGAGATTTTTGGTGTTCAAGGTTGTCATTTAGATCAGACAATGAGTTGCCAATGTCAGCATTCATAGTTGAAATATGGTCGGTTAAGTCACCTTCATTAGCAATATCACCTATTGCAAATGCCACATCATTTGCTCCTTCAGCAAAATCATGAGTTGATTTTAAGTTTTCCACGGTAAGGTCATTATCAACTCGAAGGCTGGCCGCTAGGTTCCAATCATTTTGCAAAACGGCGTCGAAAGAGAAATTATCGCCAATTATGAAAGCTTTTTCTCCCTGCTCAATTCGAAATGGAATCGTTTCATAGCCTAGCAACAGAGATCTGCCATCATCATCCGTACCCGTTAGATTATCTTCTCCGGGATAGGTTGTATCGAGTTCAAGAGTTACATGTTGCATTCTTCTGGCGGAGGAGTAAAACTGATAAATATCAACATTGTCAGGGTCATCGAGAAACAGCTTTAGTTCATCGCTTTCTCTTATTAGTGCTTGATTTGGAACTTCTTCTGGAAATATAGGAGTTGTGTTAACAATGGTGAAAGTATCTGATTCGGCTGTAGGTAATGTCATATTAACCTCTTCTCTGAAAAGTTGAAGTTCCCCATTTCCTTCTACACCATATAGACCATATTCTTCCTCCATGATAAGATTATTTCCGGTAACAGGTCGGGTTAGGAAAGCGTCAAAACCAAAAAGATAACCACCTTGATCATCATCCGGGTTGTAAATATCATTTACTTTGGTGACGAAATTGGAGACGAGATCATTAAGGTTGGTTCTAAATCTTTCCATTTCGTTAGACCTTGCTGATTGGTAACCATGGATCGAACCAGCAGATAGATTTAATTCAATCCCATCTGAAAAAATCGCATCAGAAGAAGGAAAAGAATTTCCGGAATTTATGATATTAAAAGTGGTGATTTCACCATTTTTAACCACTGCTTCTGCAATGCCGATATTAACTTCTTGCAAGACTCCATTTGCAGTATCATGGCCAGATGATGAGATTTTTCTAATGAAGTTTGTCGGGTCATCTATCGAATTTAGCTTTGGTTTAAAAACATGAAAGTTACTTGACCATTGACTATCAGATGGGTCAAAAGATGCAATTTGTACGGGGTCCGAAATGATTGCCGGAGAGGAGTCTACCACAAAGTGTTGTTGAGTCTCTTCGTCATAGTAAACTTCATCATCAAAGAATTGAAGAGAGGCTTGTCCCCTATTCAAAGTTTTAACATCTGAGTCCACAAAGGAATTAAGTCTTACAAATGAATTTGAGTTGGCGAAATCAGGAACCTCTCCATCTGGGATATCTGCAACGGTTAAGTAATACATGGGCTTGTTATTACTACCCAGACTCGAAATTATTTCGCCTTTCGTGTATGAGATTTCACCATTTTCGTCAGTTGTACCTTCTGATTTTGAATTAGTCTCGGAAGGTAGGTTTTGACCAATTACCCACAGACTCCCAAGGGTTTGATCCCCGGTAACCAACTCTCCTTCAGTTCCGTCTTGGTTGGTTGTAGCAAGAATATTGGAGAGATCAGTACCTTTTTCAAGGTTTTGAAAGGCTTGGTAATATGTATCTTCGTATTTGATTACTTCTCCGGCCAGATAAGTCCGGCTAGCTAAACCATTGGTGCCTAATTCTTCCGAGACTGCAGAAACCTCAGCAGTAGCTTGGAGATACTTTCCTTCGTAATAGATCTGTTCACCTTGTTGAAAAGATTCAATGTCGGAATGCCGTTTTTTGATTTCTTGAACCTGGCCATTGGGCCAAGTTGTAATTTTCATGAATTTTAGGGTGTCAGATACATCATCCCCTTTTTGGGTATTGGTAAGAGCTTGGTAATAAGCATCACCTTGGTAAAATACATCCCCTTGCATTCTGGCAACTTCAGATAAAAAGGGAACTGTGTTCGCCACGCTCCCTCCAGTAACAGATGAGAGTTCATTTCCATCGTCAACAGGTGCATCTATTCCTGCCGCTTGTACGGCAATATTGTTGGCTTCTGCTTGTGCCTCAGTCTCATCGCCATTAACTGCTACACTGACGAGAGGATCACCTTGATTAACTTCATCTCCTTGAGCAACAAAAACTTCTTCGACTGTCCCGCTTTTCGGTGCTGAAACTAACTCACCAGTTTCTGTTTCTACTAAATTTGTGGTGGGCTTTGGAGGAAGAAGCGAAATAAGAATTGGACCCTCTGAATCATTGTAAAGTGAACCACCATCTAAAACCTCAAATCTACCCAAGTTACCATCTGCATCAATTTTAGCACGAACCTTTGCCTGGGTTCCATTGGGATCGCTGGGAGCTGCAATAACAAACTCTTGGCCCCAATCATTGGTTATGTTTTTGGGCCCCATTGGATCTAAAAGGTTGACTTTCTCATTGGCTGAGCCTTGGGCATATAAGTTGATGAAGCCAGAGGGCAGACCGCTTTGGGGGTCGAGGTCTTCTTCCACCTTAAAATCCATTAATTGAGATAATTCCTCTAGTAGAGCTTGCCTGCGGTCACGATAGGTAACCGCTTTACCCTTATCTTGAAGTTCAAAGCGACGAACTTGCTTATTTACTTCATGCAGTTGAGCCAATACTCGATTTACATCATCGACTGACCTTCGAACTGTTTCTGAAAGATCCTCTTCAATGGAATCCAAACTACTTCCAGCATCGTTAAATCTCTTAACTAAAGTCCCAACCTTATTAAATAGCTCTTGCTTGATTGTGGGTTCATCAGGAGAAGCCGACAATTCCTGAAACGCATTGAAGAAATCATTGAGTGCACGGGTAAGGCTGCCTGGGGCGAGATCACTGTCGTGGAGGTCATCTAGGCCAACATTAATTCCACTTCGCGTAATCGTTTCTCCAAGTGCACCCTGGAGGAGATCGAGAATTTCTTTACGAGCCTCCAAGCTAGCAGTTTCAGAAAGTTCGTTCACAACCCTCTTGTCGAGCAGTTCACTCCGGGCATGATCCAAACCTGCCGCTTCCAGTCCTGAGGTTTGGAGTTCGCCAAAGCTTCCATACATTACACCTTCCCTAGCCAGAACGCGTTGCCTAGCATAAGTCTCATCATTGACATGGGCCAAGTTCTGACCAGCAATCTCAGCAGTTTTTGCGTGGTAACGCAAAGCCTCACTGTTCTTGCTGATTTCTCCGAGTAAAGACATAAGAATAAAAAAAGTTTATGCCGATTCGTTTATACTAGATCGACCGCCAGCAAGATTATGTACATTTCCACTACGACTATAAGTTTTGGAGTGGGAACTTGGATTCGTAATACTTAGGATTTGGTCGGTTACTTCAGATAGTCGGCTTAATAATCGTTGGTTTTGCTCTATTTTTGACCTAACCTTGGTGATCAGATTATTGATTTCCTCAACTAAGCTTTCAAACATAGGCTGAGTCACATCTGGAAAATGAGGAATCAGTTCGGATAGGTTGGATTCCTGGGATATACCAAAAGTATTTGCCAAGCTAGAGACAAAACCCTGCCTTCTCTTCTGAAGGATTTGACTTGCTTCCATTTGGGTCTGAACGGTCTGATTTATTTCCAGCAGGCTTTCAGGTCTGCGTTCTAAAATACTTTGTTGTTGTGCTGAGAGTAGACCAAGAAGGCTACCATATTCTTGCAGCTCATCACGAAGTAGTACAAGTAAGTCTTCCCAAGTAAATGAAAGATGAGGTACAGTGGTTTGAGCGTAAGTTGACATGACAGATTAAAGATTTTTACTTTTTGCTTCTGTGATGGGCGAAGCTTGATTGGACAATTGTTGTTGCAGAATATTGGAAATACCAAACCCGCCACCGCTAGCAATGCTTTCGGAAATTGCATCAGTAAAAAAGTGGCGGTACATTCTGTGGGCGTTTCCGTCTTCGTTGAAAACACCTTTGAACATTGGTTTCAGTGCTTCCTTTAAGAATTGTTTTACAAGTACAGATTCAAACTGTTGGCTGACTGCAGCAACTTTTTGACTTTCAGAGGCATGTTTCGAGTGAGCCATCTCCATAAGCATGGAAGAATCCATGCCAACATACTTGTTTCCGATGTCGTTTGTTTCCATTTTAGTTGATGATTAACTCGGCTTGTAACGCGCCGGCATTCTTTATGGATTGAAGAATCGAAGTCATTTCTCGAGTGGTCAACCCGAGTTTGTTCAAAGCGGATGCGAGCTCATTAACAGTCGAGGCTCCAGGAGGATCAAGTTCGTCAAGAGCCTCGAATCTACCAACCTCTTCAATGAGTTCTGCGTTTTCTCCTTGGATGACCGCAGTTGCTCCTTGAGAGAATGGTAAAGGCTGGCTAACTCCAGTTGTTGGGTTAAGGAAAATCGTAATATTACTACTACTTACAGCAACGGGTGATATACGGACATTTTGAGTTGCGACAATCGTACCTGTTCTTTCGTTGATAATTACTCGGGCTGGTACATCTGGCTTAACATCGATTGCACCGATCGCTGCAATAAAGTTGGTAGACTGCCCACGGAAATTCTGGGGAAGTCTTATATTTACCAGTCCTCCATCTTCAGCGATGGATGTTCCAGGATAGAATTTATTAACTGCATCAGCAATTTTAACCGCGGTCAAGTGGTTGGGCGAACGAAGGAGTAAGTCGATTGAACCAGCGTTAAGTATGTTGCTTTCGATTTCTTTTTCAACGAGAGCACCATTGGTAATGATACCTACAGTAGGATGATTCACTTGTACATTCGCTCCACCAGCGTTACCTGCGGATAGACCTCCGATAGAGACCGCACCCTGAGCAACCGAGTAAACTTTACCATCAGCTCCTTGAAGTGGAGTCTGCAAAAGAATGCCCCCTTGCAGGGAATCAGCATTTCCAATCGAAGAAACGGTAACATCCATTCTTGAGCCCTCTTTGGCAAAAGGGCCGATGTTTGCAGTCACCATTACCGCTGCAATGTTTCTGGATTTATCGGCTTTGTCAGCTCGAATACCTAGGCGTTCAAGAGCGTTTAAGATACCAAGTTCGGTATATTCAATTCTTGAATCTCCTTGTCCTGCAAGACCAGTCACGATACCATAACCGAAGAGTTGATTACTTCTTGCCCCTCTAATATCGGTTAAGTTCTTGATTTGTGCTCCATAAACAAAAGGAGCCCCTGCTAAAAAAGAGAGGCAAAAAGCAACAGCGATTTTAATTCTGGATAACTTCACGGTAATTTTAGAATGGGTTAAGAATCGCGGCAAGTCTTTGGTACCAACTTTCTTTTTGAGCATCATTAAGGCTTCCTTTTGAGACAAATTCGATTTGAGCATCTGCAATGAACTGAGATGAAATGATATTTCTGTATCTCAGACCATCTTTGAAACCAAATCCGATATCTTCCTGTCTAATAATTCCCTTCAAGACAGCATAGTAACTTTCTCCGGAAAAAGTAACCATCCTAGCTCCTTCGATAATAAGGTTTCCATTGGGTAAAATGTCGATCACCACAACCGAAACTCGTCCCTTAAGATCTTGGGTATTAGCAATCGAACCTCCTCCCTGGTTAGAGGTTTTGGTTTCTATCTCTGTGGTTGGAAGTCCGCCATTGTGAGTCCCCATCTTACTGTTTGCAAAAAGGAAGCTGGTAACTGCATTTTCGATTTGAGACTGACGATTACGAACTGAATTCTGAGAAGCTGCTAGGGAAGAACTTTCAGATACATCGATTGTAATCAAATCGCCAATTGAATATGCTCTTTTTCCAGCAAAAATACTTCTTTGGGAATTGGTACTTTTATTCCACAATGAGGCAGCTTGAACTTCCCAAATGAGTGATGAGATGCAAATGGCGAGTAGTATTTTGAACAGATTCATAAATGTACTTTTACACTATTTTCGTTGAGGACTTTGGCATGAAAAATTTTGTCGGAAGACAAGTTTTTTATTTTGACGAGTCCACCTTCCACACCGTCTTCCAGTGCCATACCTTTCATGGTAACATAAATACCATTGCCCGAGGCAAAAACATCGACGACTTTACCTTTTCTTACCAAAGTTACTTTTGCTAAGTGGTTCCAACGAATAGGAGAACTCGACTTGATGTTAGTTGCAAGTTGGTAACCATTAAGTTTAGCAGTGGCAGGAACTGCACCTGCATATTGCTTAAGAATATCAACTGGTCTTGAAGTAAACATCGATGAACTAAGCCTAGACCCTCGGTTCATTTGTTGAGTGCTGAAGAAAACATCGACATAATGAGCCAACCTCACAGGTTCAGCGAAATTACCAACAAAGGAGCCACGGTCCCAAATACTAAAGCGGACAAAAGTACTTGGGCAAAGTTCGTCAGGCATGCAGTCGTTAATTTTGACAATGAAATTGGGGCCGATCTCAATTTCTTTCCATTCGCGGGTAAGGTATGCTGAAATTTTTCCGCTTGATTGATACCTGTGTGCCAACATCTCACTGAGTTTTTTTTCTAGTAAAGGACGGTTCAGCTCAACCTTACTGATTGCTGACAATTGAATGTCTTTATATCCAAGGTTTGAGGAAGGAGCTGTAAGGGCAGACGATTTGAGGAAGTGCTTCGTTTCGGAGTAAGGTTTTTGATTCCCAAAGGTTAAAGGCTCTAGGAATTTACCAACATCGCCTGAAAGAAAAGTAAATGCGGCAAAAAATAAAAATATAGGTGATTTGCGGCTCATCTACTAACGCTTCAACTGATTGACGCGAGCAAGCATGTCATCAGAGGTTTGAATAGACTTAGAATTAATTTCATAAGCGCGCTGAGCAATGATCATATTTACCATTTCTTCTACAACATTGACATTCGACATCTCGAGGTACCCTTGTTGCAGAACTCCAAATCCATTTTCACCAGGGGCACCGATTTCTGGAGCACCGCTTGCTTCAGTTTCAATAAATAAATTGCCTCCTTGTGCTTTCATGCCAGCAGGATTTGGAAAACGAACCAATTCAAGTTGTCCGATGATTTGACTTCCATCTGCAGTTTCTACGGAAACTTCCCCAGTAGGTGAAATAAAGACATTGGTAACTTCTGGATCAATTTGAAGTCCTGCAGCTAGAGGTAATGCATCAGCGGTAGTTATTTGACCATCAGGTCCGATCTTAAATGCCCCATCTCTAGTGTAAGCTTCGGTTCCATCTGGTTTTTCAACTTGAAAAAAACCAACTCCGTCTATGGCAACATCCATTTTCTCGCTGGTTTGTGTAAGTTGGCCCTGGGTGAAAATTTTTGCAGTTGATACTACTTTTGTTCCATTCCCCATTTCTACACCAGTGGGAATAACATTACCTGCACCAGTTTGGCCACCCGCTTGACGTGGATTTTGGTAAAGCAGATCCTGAAATTCTATCTTGTTCTTCTTGTAACCAGTGGTGTTAACATTTGCAATGTTGTTAGAAATAACATTGAGGTTGAGTTGCTGGGCTTGCATGCCCGTTGCACCTGAGTAGAGAGATAAGTTCATTGTCTATTTACTGGGTTTGTCCGAGGGTTCCAATTGCTTTTCCTATATTCTGGTCAAAAGTTTGTATCATTTTTTGGTTCGCTTCATGTGCTCTAGATACTTCAATTAAACCAATCATTTCTTCGATTGGTGAGACATTGCTGCTTTCGATGTATCCTTGCATGATCGTAAATTGTTCCGGGTTTGCGGTCTCAGGGGTTACACCCACTTCTTTCGCAACAAATCCACCTCCAACCTTTTGTAAGTCCATTAATGGATCTTCAAAAACAAAAACTCCAACTTGGCCTATGTTTTGCCCGCTTTGATAAATTAGTCCTTCCTTATCGATGCTTAGGTCACCTCCGCCAGGAACAGTTTGAATCGTAGATCCTCCTACATCTGAAAATTCGTGTCCCATGCTATTCACCATTACGCCGTCTGAATTAACATAAAACTGACCATCACGAGTGTAAACCGCGTCACCATTAGTGTTAAGCAGGGCAAAAAAACCGTCACCACGGAGAGCCATATCCATAGGATTGTTGGTTTCGCGCATCTCTCCTTCATGATAATCTACTTGATTTTTCATAACTGGAAAAGAACCAGGCATTTCATTGCGTAATCTGTCATGAGTACTTCGGGCAATTTCTCCTCCTTCGACCGCTTCAAAACTGACTGCAACTTTCTTAAAACCAGCAACATGACTCGCAGCAATGTTATTCGCTATTATGTTTTGGTATTGCTCAAGGCCTCTTAACGCGGAAGCATTTTCAAATAAAGATAGGTTCACGCATGCAGTAAAGCAGAATGCATGCCATTAAAG
>DEYT01000145.1 GCA_002364975.1 Opitutia bacterium UBA3151
CGAAGAATCTTTTGGTCTAGCTTCGATGCAGGATTGAAACTAAACTAGGGTTGCAGGAAAGAGATTCTGTAACTAGTGGTTTGAGTCGATTTTTTCATTTTACTTTGATTTATGAATACGACTTCTACCATAGCCTATACCAAAACTGACGAGGCACCTGCTCTTGCCACCCACTCATTACTTCCGATCTTACGAGCATTCACTAAAAGTTCAGGAATTAAATATGAGCTGATGGATATTTCCCTGGCAGCGCGAATTCTTTCCCATTTCCCCGAAGTACTCTCTTCTGATCAAAAAGTTCCCGATGCATTGGCAGAACTTGGAGAGCTGGCAACTAAACCTGAAGCCAATATTGTAAAGCTGCCCAATATCAGTGCATCTATTCCCCAACTTCAGGATGCAATCAAGGAGCTTCAATCCAAGGGCTTTGCCATTCCGGATTTCCCCGCCGAACCCAAAACCGAGAAAGAGCAAATCATTAAAGCTACCTACGCCAAGGTTCTAGGATCGGCAGTAAATCCAGTTTTAAGAGAAGGAAACTCCGATCGTCGCGTGGCCAAACCAGTCAAGGAGTATGCTCAAAATAATCCGCACTCAATGGGTTCTTGGAAGAAAGATTCTAAATCTCATGTAGCCCATATGCAAAAGGGAGATTTTTATGGCAGTGAAAAATCGGTGATCGTGCCCCATGCCTGCAAAGTCAACATCGAATTCATTGATGCATCCGGACAAGCTAAAAGACTTAAGGAGAATATCTTCCTACTCGACGGTGAAGTCATCGACGCATCTGCCATGAATCGGGAAGCATTACGTTCATTTCTATCCGAACAAATTCAAAATTCGGTCGAACAAGAGGTCTTATTTTCCTTGCACATGAAAGCAACCATGATGAAGGTTTCGGATCCAATTATCTTTGGACATTGCGTGGATTCTTATCTGGGCGAGGTCATGGATCAACACGGGGAAACCCTAAAGTCTGCCGGCTTTAATCCTAATAATGGACTTTCTGCCTTTTACGACACCCTAGAAGGACTATCCGCTGAACAAAAAGTATCCATTCAAGCTACACTCAAGCTGGTCTTGAGCAGCAGGCCACCAATGGCGATGGTCAATTCTGATAAGGGAATTACCAACTTACATGTTCCTAGCGATGTAATTATAGACGCTTCCATGCCCGCAATGATTCGCAACTCTGGCCAGATGTGGGGCCCAGATGGCAATCCCCAAGATACCAAAGCTGTGATTCCTGACCGGAATTATGCTGGCGTTTATCAAGCCACCATAGACTTCTGCAAAACGAACGGAGCCTTTGATGTTACCACTATGGGTAATGTTGCCAATGTGGGTCTGATGGCGAAAAAAGCGGAAGAATATGGATCGCATGATAAAACTTTTGAAATTGAATCCAAGGGAACCGTTCAAGTCGTCGATTCGAATGGCTCGATTCTGCTCAGTCACGATGTGGATCAGGGCGATATCTGGCGCATGTGCCAAACCAAAAAGATTTCGATCATCGATTGGGTCAAGCTCGCGGTAAACCGATCAAGGTTAAGCGAAACTCCGGTCATTTTCTGGCTTGATGAAAACCGTGCCCACGATGCAAACCTGATCAAATATGTAAATGCGAAACTAACAACCTTGGAGACAGAAGGGTTGGATATCAGCATCCTTCCTCCCATTGAGGCTACAACCGTAACCTGCCAGCGCTGTAAGAATGGACTCGATACCATCTCAGCAACTGGAAATGTCCTGCGGGATTATCTCACCGATCTATTCCCCATTCTTGAATTGGGAACCAGTGCCAAGATGCTCTCGATTGTACCCTTACTTGCAGGAGGAGGTCTTTTTGAAACCGGAGCGGGTGGATCTGCTCCTAAACATGTTCATCAATTCTTGGAAGAAGGACACCTTCGCTGGGACTCACTTGGAGAATTTCTCGCCATTGCGGTTTCGTTGGAAGACCTTGCCAATAAGACGGACAACGCCAAGGCTCAAGTTCTCGCGGATACCTTAAACCAAGCTATTGGTACTTTCCTGAGAGAGAATAAGTCCCCTTCCCGTAAAGTGAACGAATTAGACAACCGGGGGAGTCATTTCTACTTATCCCTTTTCTGGGCCGAAGCCCTCGCCGAGCAGGAGAGCGATTCCGGACTTCATGATCAATTCTCCCCGCTTGCCCGTACCCTGCGTGCCCAAGAGGACGAAATCGTCCACGAACTCAATACCGCCCAGGGCTCTCCGATTGACCTCGGTGGCTACTTCCTACCCGACGAGGAGAAGGCCACTGCATCCATGCGCCCAAGCAAACTCTTCAATGCCGCCCTCTCCTGCCTCGGCTAAGCGCCTCTATTCAAGCCATGCAGCAGGACACATTTTGGACCCATTTAGTACGAAGAAAGAACACAAATGTCCGACCCTGCGATCTACTGACTTGTAAGGTAGGGGCACCAGCCCCAACCGTTCTCGTACTTCCCCCCGCCAAAGTGAAAAAAACCTCCATTTTCGGTTGCATTTGTGATCAGAGTTTTCTGAGATTTCCATAATGAAATTCGACACTTTTTTCCTCCCCGCTGCCTTTCTCCTCATGCTTGGCTTCTTTTGCGTGGAAGCCAAGAGGCCTAATGTCGTCTTCATCCTCGTGGATGATATGGGAGCCAGGGATCTTAGCAATGAGGGCTCGGCTTTTTACGAGAGTCCCCACATCGACCGGATTGCCCACGAGGGAATGAAATTCACCCGAGGCTATGCAACCTGTCAGGTTTGCAGTCCCTCCCGAGCCAGTATTCTTACCGGTAAATACCCCCCCAATCATGGAATCACCACCTGGATAGGGGATGCCTCCGGAGAGGCATGGAGGAAGCGCGGAAGGCATGACAGCTTGCTTCCGGCGGAATATGAACGTAATCTACGAGACTCCGAGATCACACTAGCGGAGGCAATGAAAAATGCCGGGTATACCACCTTTTTTGCCGGAAAATGGCACCTTGGTTCCAAAGGCTCATGGCCGACCGATCATGGGTTTGATCTAAATAAGGGAGGCTGGGATGTGGGCAGTCCAAGAGGAGGCTTTTTCTCCCCTTGGCAAAACCCCAATCTTAGCTCTGGTCCCATCGGAGAATCTCTCACCCGGCGACTTGGGCAGGAAACCGCCGACTTTATCGAAGCCAATAAAAATCAACCCTTCCTCGCCTATTTATCCTTTTACACCGTCCACGGACCAATCCAGACTACCGAGGCACTTTGGAAGAAATACCGCGACAAGGCCGAAAAAATCGGGTTGGCCAAGGAACGTTTTCTTTTCGATCGGCGACTAAATGTCAGGCAGGTTCAGGACTGTCCGATCTATGCCGGGATGATTGAACAGCTCGATCATTCGATTGGAATCGTACTGGACAAGCTTGATGAGCACGGGCTGAACAAAAACACTATCATTTGTTTCACATCTGACAATGGAGGCGTCTCATCTGGAGATGCCTATGCCACTTCCAATTTGCCACTGCGAGGCGGAAAGGGAAGGCAATGGGAGGGTGGCATCCGCGAACCTTTTTACATTAAGGCACCGGGCATTGCAAAAGCGGGATCCAAATGTGCCACTCCGGTCAACGGCATTGACTGGTACCCCACCTTACTCGAGCTTTGCGGCATTGAAGTTCCCAAAAAACAAAAAGTGGATGGAGTTAGTTTAGTGCCCCTACTCAAAGGAGAAGATATTCAGAAGCGTCCGCTTTACTGGCACTATCCCCATTATGGAAACCAAGGGGGTGAACCCAGTTCCATTATTATGGAGGGTAAATGGAAACTGATTCATTATCACGAAGATGGTAGAGATGAATTATATGACTTAAACAAAGATATTGGAGAGAAGAATGATCTCATTGAATCAGAAGCAAAGCGTGCCCAAAATATGAGACGAAGATTGGAACATTGGCTTCAAAAAACCAAGGCGACTCTTCCCACTCCCGACCCAGAATTTGAACCAGAAAAACGCATGCAACGGTGGGAAAACATCAGAAGCACAAAAAAAGAAGGGCTTGAAAAACAACACGCCAAGTTTCTGGAACCTGAATACAAACCCAATAAAGACTGGTGGGGAAGTTCAAAGGATTGAACCCCGACCTCT
>DEYT01000037.1:0-2965 GCA_002364975.1 Opitutia bacterium UBA3151
AGACCCATTTTCAATAAAATGGATATTCCACTGTTAAACTCATTATAAATGTAACAGTAACTATCGCAGACTGAACATCTCCTGAGAATTTTGTTGTTCTGTGATGTTTCGCTTGAGTGTTCGACATTAACTTTTAGGCATTTCAGGCAGCACACTGCGTTCTTTAGTTCTTCCGGAACGGAAACCATAAACATTACTAATGGTAATATAATTTTTCTAATCAGTCAAATTGAGTGCCTATTTCCGTTAATTAGAAATTCTAAAAGCTTGAATTGGTGGGCCCGCTCGGATTCGAACCGAGGACCAAGGGATTATGAGTCCCCTGCTCTAACCGCTGAGCTACGGGCCCTTAATCATTTAATATTGGAGTTTAAACAGTTTGTGAATTCAAAAATTAATGATCTTGAAGGAGACTTAAAATTAAGACTCAATAAAAATCAGATTTTTTGAATAAATTATTTACTCTTTACCTTTGCCATTTTTTGGGCAAAAGCAAAACGGGCAGCGGCTTCTAACTTATCTATTTTTGCCTGATCAATATTACTAGATTTTGCATCGGTTAATGCTTTTTCAGCACGTTGAATGGCCTCCTCAATCTCGCTTTCCTCCGTGTTGTTTACATTGATTGCCTGATCAGTAAGTAGGGATACTTTTTCAGCATACACTTCAACAAAGCCAGACCCGACCGCTAGGTACTCTGCTATACCATCTTTTTCTACTTTAATGTCTCCAGCGATCAACTTGTCTAACACTGGAACATGGTTTGGCAAAACATCAATTTTCCCGCTTGAGGTCGGAACAACCACATGATCCACTTCCTCAGAATAAACAGTCTCGCTCGGAGTAACGATTTTTAGCGATATTGGCATCAAGGAAATTTGGTTAGGATTCTTCAGTACTGATCACAGAGTCGATGCCACCTTTCATGTAGAAGTCATTTTCTTCCACTTCGTCCAGTTCACCATTCAGTATCATTTTAAATCCATTAATTGTGTCTTTTACTGGCACATACTCACCAGATACACCAGTAAAAACTTCCGCGACATGAAAGGGTTGGGAAAGAAACTTTTGAATCTTTCGAGCACGAAAAACCACTTGTTTTTGTTCGGGTGATAATTCATCCAATCCTAGAATTGCAATAATATCCTGAAGGTCTTTGTAGGATTGCAAGACTTCCTGTACTCCTCGAGCTACTTTGAAGTGCTCATCACCAACAATATCAGGGGAAAGTGCATTGGATACAGAGGCAAGAGGGTCAACTGCGGGATAAATACCGAGCTCCGCAATTGACCGTTCCAGAACAATGGTTGAATCGAGGTGAGCAAAAGTATTTGCTGGAGCAGGATCCGTGAGATCATCTGCAGGGACATAGACAGCTTGGAAAGAAGTAATAGAACCTTTTTTAGTGGAAGTAATCCTTTCTTGAAGGATCCCCATTTCTTCCGAGAGTGTAGGCTGATAACCAACTGCAGAAGGAGATCGCCCAAGTAAGGCAGAAACCTCTGAACCGGCTTGTGAGAATCGGAAAATATTGTCAACAAACAATAAGACATCTTGTCCCATCTCATCCCTAAAATACTCTGCCATTGATAAGCCAGATAGAGCTACACGCATCCGGGCTCCAGGAGGTTCATTCATTTGGCCATAAACAAGGGCAACTTTTGACTTTGAAATATCGTCTTGGTTGATAACTCCAGCCTCCGACATTTCTTGGTAAAGATCATTGCCTTCCCGAGAGCGCTCCCCTACCCCAGCAAAAACGGAATATCCACCATGAGCTTTTGCAATGTTGTTAATCAATTCCATGATTACTACTGTTTTACCGACCCCAGCACCTCCAAAAGCTCCAACTTTTCCTCCTTTAATAAAGGGACAAATTAAATCAATTACTTTAATTCCAGTCTCAAGAATGTTGGCTTCAGTATCCTGATCCATTAAGGTTGGTGGCTGCCTATGAATGGGTCTCGTTTCCTCGTTCCCACAAGGACCTTTGTTATCAACAGTTTCACCGATTACATTAAAAATTCTTCCAAGAACTTTTTCCCCAACTGGAACGGATATTGGTGCAGAAGTATTTACAACTTCCATACCTCTGACAATACCTTCAGTCGAAGACATAGCGACGGTTCTAACCCGTCTATCACCTAGGTGTTGCTGAGTTTCCAAAACTAGTTTGGATTCCGTATCGGAATCAGTAAGTTTGTAGGTTACTTCAAGCGCATCGTAAATTTCAGGGGTCGAGCCCTCGGGGAATTCAGCGTCTATAACTGCACCAATGACTTGTATGATTTTTCCGGATTTTGAATTATTTGTTTCCATAATTTTAGGAGAATAGAATTTATTTTGAGAAGGAAGCTGCTGAAATTTCCAGAATTTCTTGGGTAATTGCAGCTTGCCTTGCTCGATTATATTGTAAGGTGAGGTCGTCTATAAGGTTACCAGCATTATCAGTGGCAGTTTTCATGGCTACCATTCGGGCACTATGTTCGGAAGCTTGTGCCTCTAAGGTTAGTTGAAATATTTCTTGTTTTAAGTATAAAGCAGCCAATTCAGCTAAAACGACATCCCTATCTTCGATCAGAATTTCACGATTATCTTTGGGTACTTCATGCTCAAGAACTCCAAATCGATCGTGCAATTTCTCATTCATTTCATCGAGACCATTTAAGGGAAAAAGTTTAACGAGTTCTGGTTCTTGCCTGAGGGTATTTATAAAACTGGTAAAAAGAACTTCGATGGTATCAATATTACCTTCATCATAACTCCGAAGAAGAAAATCAGCAATTTTTAAAACATCTGAAAAATTGGGTTTGTCAGGTAGGGAAAAGTCAGCAATCAAATCTTTATTGGAGCGAGAGAGAAATTGGGATGCCCTCTTTCCCACCGCAATAAATTTTGCGGAGTTTTCGACTTCTGATAATTGACGAAACAGATTACCATTTAGAGCACCGCAGAGTCCTTTATC
>DEYT01000037.1:3354-23126 GCA_002364975.1 Opitutia bacterium UBA3151
TCGAATTCGTCAGCAATGGATACAATGATGTCAGATAGAAGTAAGGCATATGGTCTACCGGATTTAGCACTATCCTGTGCTTTTTTCATCTTGGATGTGGCTACCATTTGCATGGCACGGGTAATCTGACGTGTACTTTTGACGCCCTTTATCCTGTTCCTAATATCTTTTGAAGATGCCACGGTTTTAAATTGAAAAACTTGATGTTAGGAAAAAGTACGCTTCCAATCCTCTAGTGCTGATCGTAATTTTTGTTCCGTAGATTCTTCAAGCTTTCCAGAATTATAGATTTCTTCACAAGGTTCTTTTCCTTGGGTTGAAAGGTATTCCTTCAGGCTATCAACCGAACGAGTAATGTCTTCAACTGCAATCGAATCAAAAAAGTCGTTCTGCATGCCCCACATAACTGCGGTTTGAACTTCTACAGGGACTGGGTTGTATGCACCTTGTTTGAACATTTCGACGATTCTTGCACCACGGTCTAGGCGTGCCTTAGTAGAAGCATCAAGGTCGGACTCAAATTGAGAAAATGCAGCGAGTTCACGGAACTGAGCAAGTTCGAGTTTAACTTTACCAGCAACTTTCTTGTAAGCCTTAATCTGGGCAGCAGATCCGACCCGGGATACGGATAAACCTACGGATACGGCGGGCTTGATTCCTTTGTTAAATAGATCCGTTTCCAAAAAGATTTGGCCGTCGGTAATTGATATAACATTTGTAGGAATGTAACCAGAAACATCACCCATTTGAGTCTCGATAATTGGCAAGGCTGTTAGGGAACCGTTCCCACTGTCTTCATTTAAACGGGCGGATCTTTCAAGTAAACGGGAATGTAGATAAAAGACATCACCAGGGTAAGCTTCTCTACCAGACGGTCTTTTAAGAATTAAAGAGATCTGTCTGTAAGCAACTGCATGTTTAGATAAATCATCATAAACAATTAGGGCATCCATTCCATTCTCCATGAACCATTCTCCCATGGCACAACCGGAATAGGGAGCTAGGTATTGATTCGCAGGATTGTCGGCTGCAGGTGCCGATACGATCGTAACATACTCCATTGCACCTTTTTCCTCCAGTGCTTTGATTGTGCGAGCAACATTTGAGTTTTTCTGACCCAATGCAACATAGATGCAGTACACCGGACGAAAGTCAGGATCACCAGATTTCTCCCCTTGTTTGTTAATCTTTGCTTGATTGATGATGGTATCAATCGCAATGGTTGTTTTACCCGTTGACCGGTCACCAATAATGAGTTCACGCTGTCCCCTCCCAATAGGAACCATGGAATCTACAGCCATAATTCCTGTTTGTAATGGCTGGTCCACGGATTTTCTGGGGATAATCCCAGGAGCGATTCTCTCAACTGGGAAAGATAGATCAGAGTCGATAGTACCTTTACCATCGATGGGCCTACCGACTGCGTCCACCACCCTACCAAGTAATGCCTTACCCACGGGTACTGAAAGGAGTTTTCCGGTGGTTCGAACTTCATCACCTTCTTTGAGAGAGCTAGTATCTCCGAGAAGAACACATCCTACAGAATCTTCCTCTAAATTAAGAGCAATTCCTAGGACATTATAAGGGAACTCTACCATTTCATTGAACATGACCTTCGAAAGCCCCTCCACCTTAGCTACGCCATCAGCGAGTGTAGTGATGGTTCCGACATTTGTACGAGTGGCGTCGGTCGAGAGATTTTCAATTTCCTTGCGGATCAGATCAGTAATAGAACTCATGAGTATTATTTTAAATTAGAAAAAAGTTTTTTGAAGTTTATTTAATCTGTCTGAAATTGAATTTTCATAAACATCGTCACCCAGACGAATTTTACAACCGGCGATTAATTTAGGATTATCAATTACAGTAAGATCTAAAGCTTTACTTGAATTTTGGTTAAGTTTTTCGAGGATTTTTTCTGAGAGTTTCTCCCCTTCTTTTCCACCATATTCTACTCTGGCATGGTAAGTATATTCATGGCGTCGTATTTGATGGAGAAAAAGCCTAAGAACGGTGACCAAGCCAGAAGGACGAGATACGAGCAGAGACTCAAGAATTTCTTTCACGGAATCTCGTTCGATTCTACCATCATCAGACAACGAAAGCTGTAATAAGCTTTTCGCTAACCTTCTCTGTTTGATGGTAGATGACATCTAAGAATTAATGGTTGATTTTTAGATCATCGATGGCAGAACTTGAAAATCTTGATTTTTCTTCTTCGGTAAGCTCTTTCTGGAGTACTTTTGAAGTGGTGAGGATGACGAGAGATGCAATTTCTTCACGGGCTTCCTTAAGAACTTTTTCTCTTTCCTGCTCCATAGACACTTTGGCTTTCGCAACAATTTCTTCTGCTTGTTTTCTTGCATCTTCTTTTTGAGACTCGATAAAAGCTTTGGCTTTTTCTTGTGCTTCGGATGCGGTCTTTTTAGCAGATAAGGAGGCTTCCTGAAGGGTCTCCTGTTGTTTTTTTTCAGTTTCCTCTAACTCGAGCTTTATACGGTCTGCATTTTTAAGTGAGTCTGCAATTTGTTTTTCACGTTCCTTGATTGTGGATAAAACATTTTTAAAAGCAAACTTCCAGATAACGAATGCGACAATTAAGAAATTTATTGACTGAGCAACAAGCATTGGCCAGTCCACGCCAAAAGTATAGGCAATATCCTGGGCAGTCTCAGTAATACTTGCGATCGTGCTCATCTTTAAATTAGGCCCCTGATAGCTCGCTGAGAATTAAAGAAATAAAGAGTAGAAAGCAACCGCTTCGGCAAGTGCCATGCCGAGAATTGATTGAACCAGAATTTTGCCGGAAGCATCTGGATTCCTACCCACAGCTTCTGCCGCTTTCATGCCAACAATCCCTACACCTATGGCAGCCCCTAGGCAACCGAGTCCGCCTTGAATGCTGCCACTGATACCTTGTGCGACTTGAGCGGCTCCGGATGGATTAATATCGGAGGCTGTTTGAGCAACTTCCTGTGCTTGTGCTAGTAATTCGATCATTTTAGATTATAGTTATGAGTTTATGATGGTTAGCGCTCGCCTACGATTTGTTCATAGTCACGAGACGTAAATTAGTGTTCCTCGCCTTCTTCATGATTGCATATCAAGCCGATGTAAACAGCAACAAGTAACATAAAGACAAGAGCCTGTACCAAGCCAATGAGTACTTCCATAAAATAAAAGGGAACTGGTAGGATCCAGTTGATTTGAGGGACCAAATAAAACATGCTGTGAAGTAAGCTTTCTCCACCAAATACATTACCAAAAAGTCGAAAGGTTAAAGAGACCGGGCGGAAAACAATGGAAAGAATCTCAATGAAACCTACCAATATAAAAATAATGGATAGTATAGCATACATCAAAAGATGAAGCTCTTTTTTATCCGCTTTATTTCCAAACCAATCCTTGATAATCGCTTTTATCCCGGCATACTTGACAATGAAATATGCCCAAAGTAGATTTGAAACAAGAGCAAGGGCAAGAGTCATATTTATGTCAGCATTGCCAGGGCGAATGAGAGGTTTACTAACAGAAAAATGATTGTCGACTTCACTACCTAAACCAATGGTTCCAACACCAGGAAATAGACCAGACCAGTTTTGAATGATGATGAAAATGAAGAGACCACTTAAAAGCCAAAATGAAGGGAAGAAAACACGTTTTCCCACAATTGGCTCTAATATGTTTCTTAAACCGGAAACAATAGATTCAATAATAATTTGACCCTTCGAGGGTATGAGTTGTGGGGTTCCAACGAGAACCCTAATGAGAATTATGATGAAAACTGAAATAACCCAACTCGTTATCATTGAATTGGTTATTGGTAGTCCCATGAAATTAAAAAAAGAATCCGCTTTTAGGTGTACACCATCGCCGGCTGCACTCACAGGCAGAGTTATAAAAAGTAAGGAAATAACTTTAGCTAATATCTTCAAATTCAAGAAATACCTTTTAATATCAGTACAGAGATTGGTCAATCAGCAACTGATTTGCTTGTCATTTGGGATGCTTATTGCGATTTCCTTAATGCATAGCATTAGCTACTCTAATCTTTAATGCATTTTTGGATGCAGAAATCGTAATTATCCGGTAACATTTTCTGAAAATAACTTTTTTGATGATGTGGCCAATCGGAGTTACAAAAATTCCAATTTGAGTTTCGAGCCACAGAATCTTTTGCCCAATTGTAATAATTTTGGTGATCGGTCTTAAAATAAAGTTTTGAGTCGGATGTGGTTACACAAAGGAGCAATTCTAAAAAACGGTCATTAAACAAACGTCTTTTATGGTGCCTGGCTTTCGGCCAAGGGTCAGGATACATCAGGTAAGTATTATGTATAAAGAAATTATCGTTTAGTGCACCTATAAATTCAACGGCTTCTGCTTTCATAAACAGTATATTATCAAGTATTCTTTTTTTTGCCTTTGATTTTGCTTTATCAATTCTCTTTGTCCTTAAATCAATACCTACATAAAGCGAGTTTGGATGCTCTTGAGCAAAAGAAGTTAACCAATGTCCATGTCCACAACCAATCTCTAGGTTGATCTGTATTGGTAAGACATTTTTTTTGAAATTTTCTAATAGAACGGAAGAAATATTATCGGTTCTAACATTCCTTTCCTTTTCCGCCTTTATCAGGTATGATTTCATACCCTACCCAATAATACCATAAGAACACTTATGTCCGCGGGGTTGACACCTGACACCCTTGATGCTTGAGCAAGAGTCTGAGGTTTAATACGATCTAGTTTCTCCGAGCTTTCTCTTCTAAGACCTTTAACAGTTAAAAAATCAAAATTATCTGGTATAAGGATCTTTTCGCTATCCTTCATCTTTTCAATGTTTCTTAGCTCACGCAGTAGATAACCATCGTATTTGATTCGGTATAAAATTTCTTCTCTAACGGATGCTTGTAAACTATTAAACTCAGGGAAATGTTGATCTACTCCCCTGCCCTTTCGGATCAAATCAGCAAAGGTGTCATTTTTTTCGACTTTTTCTTTATTTGCTTTTTTAATCCATTTGTCGATTTCAGTATTCTTTTCCTCGATTTTGCTTAATCTTTTTGCAGAAATTAAAGGTGTTTTTCTTAATGTATCTAGATACCTAAGCTCACTACTTGCATGGTTGAATAATAACCTGTATTCCGCTCTGCTGGTAAACATACGGTAAGGTTCTGTTGTTCCTTTGGTTACTAAGTCGTCAATTAAGACCCCGATGTAACCTTCATCTCTTCCGAAAGAGATTGAAGATACACCTTTGCTCTTATTGGAAGCATTTATCCCAGCAACAAGCCCTTGAGCTGCAGCTTCTTCGTATCCAGATGTGCCATTTATTTGCCCTGCAAAAAAGAGATTCTCAACCTTATTGGATTCTAGAGAATTTTGCAATTGCGTAGCCGGTGCATAATCATATTCAACTGCGTAAGCAGGACGAATTATTTTAGCATTTTCAAGACCAGGAATCTTCTTTAGTATCTCACATTGTATTTCAAAAGGTAAACTGGTTGAAAGCCCATTTACATACCACTCGTCGGTATCTAGACCTTCGGGTTCTAGGTGTAACTTATGTGAATCCTTGTTCTCAAACTTAACAACTTTATCTTCTATACTTGGACAATACCTTGGGCCCGTTCCTTTTATATCACCTTGATACAAGGGTGACTGATCTAGGTTTGTTCTTATCAACTCGTGTACATCCTTTGTTGTGTTTGTCGTGAAGCAACTAACTTGACTTGGCATGAATGGCTTACGTTCCACATGGAACCATCTGGCTTTACGTTCCACATGGAACGTTTCTTCATCAGGCCTGGTATCATAGAAAGCAAACTTTGTTGGATCTTTATCTCCTTTTTGTTCTTCCATGGAGCCGAAATCTATACTGGAGCCCAAAAGTCTTGGTGGAGTTCCGGTTTTAAACCTAGATAGTTCAATGCCGCATCTCTTGAAGTCACCGGATAAGCCTTTGGCTACATGATCCCCAAGTCTTCCGCCTTCACTTTTTTGGTTTCCAATATGCATCAATGCTTGTAGGAATGTTCCGGTAGTAACAATTGTGCTTTTCCCGTAAAAGTAAATACCCATTGTGGTTTTTATACCTGTGCATTTTCCTTTTTCTAGAACAAGACCATCAACGAGTGCTTGAAACATCGATATGTTTTCGGATAGTTCGATAATATGTTTCATTCTCAATTGATAAGCTTTCTTATCGCATTGAGCCCGTGGTGCTTGTACTGCCGGACCTTTTGATGTGTTTAGAAGTTTATACTGGATTGCAGCAGCATCTGCATTTAGTCCCATCTCACCACCAAGGGCATCTATTTCGCGGACGATTTGCCCTTTGGCCTGTCCACCGATTGCTGGATTGCAACTCATCTGGGCAATGGTGTCAAGGTTCCCAGTAATAATTAACACTTTTGATCCCATTCTTGCTGCGGCTAGGGCGGCTTCACAACCTGCGTGTCCAGCACCGCAAACAATCACATCATAAGGAAAATCTTTGGTTTCTCCGATGGAGCTTTTCATTTACCGATACAAAAGTTTTTGAAGAGGTGATCAAGCATTTCTTCGTTATCGGTTGGCTTGACAATATCACCTAAGGACTGACTAGCTTGTTTTAATATACTTAAGATAATTAAATCATCTTGTTGGTCCTTTAGTAATGATGTCGCATTCAGTAGGTGTGCATTTACTTCTTCAAGAGATTTCTTATGCCTAAGATTAACTGAAAACTCTAATGCGGTATTTTCTTTTCCAAAACCATTCACTTCTTTGATCTTCTTAACGAGGTCTCTAATGCCAACTTTATTTTTGGCACTTACAGTGATTACGCCAGCGTTATTGGGGTATTTTTCTGGGTTATTATGTTTTTTCAGATCGGATTTGTTCTCTACAATTACAAAGCTTTCAGGAGCGATAGAATGACTTAACAATCCGTTAAGTTCGGAAGGGTAGGGCGATGAAGAATCAATTACTGCAATGACCATATCCGATTGTTCGATTAATTCTACAGTATTGTCTACGCCGAGAGATTCAAGTTGATCAGATGTTTCTCTAAGACCGGCGGTATCGATGAGTTCAATTTCTAAATCATCGAAGATTAACGACTTGGATACATAATCACGAGTGGTTCCAGGAATATCGCTCACAATCGATCGATCGAAACCTACTAAGCAATTGAACAGCGTACTCTTTCCTGCATTTGGAGCCCCAACAAGGATAACTCTTAAGTTTTTATCTAAAATAGATCTTCGATTAGAAGAGTCTATTAAAGATTCTGTAATTAACTGACTTTCAGACACTAAAGAAATTATTTCAGCATAATTTTCTGAACCAATGTCATCTTCAGGAAAGTCTACAAATGCTTCTAATTTAGCTCGCACTTTTAATATCCCTGTTTGAACTCTTGAAATAATTGACGAAAGATTTCCATCTAAATTTTTTCTTGCCAACTTAATTGCATGTAAACTTTTCGCAGAAATCATCTCAGCGATTGCCTCAGCTTGTACTAGGTCAATTTTTCCATTTAAGTATGCTCTTTTGGTAAACTCGCCTGGTTCTGCTAGTCGAGCACCTCGACAAACTAGATCAGAAAGGATTTTTTGAACGATTATAGGGTTTCCATGACATGATATTTCGAGCATTTTCTCGTTAGTAAATGATTTATTCTGCTCATAATAGCAGCATATCACCTGGTCGATTACTTCAGCATCATTGCTTTTGTAATTTGCGAGATATGAGTGGCGAGGGGAAGGGTAGGGGAGTGATAATGCATCTCTTGTGAAACACTCGGATAATGAACCGCTTATCCTAATGGTCGCAAGAGCTGAATCACCTGCTGGAGTAGCAAGGGCAACAATGGTTTCTGACATTGGGTATCTAACCTAATTTTCAGCAATTAATCTTTATCTTCTGATGATTGAGCCAGAACTGAACCGACAGTTACTTGAACTTTTTCAAGGATTGCATCAGTAATTTTGGACATTAAGTTTTCGTCCTCTGCAAGGGCTTGCTTAGCAGCTTCTCTACCTTGTCCTATCAAATTACCATCGAATGAGATCCAAGCACCTTTTTTAGAAATGATATTATGTTCTAAACCTAAGTCTACAATGGAGCCAGTTTTAGAAATGCCTTCACTGTACATAATATCGAATTCACAAGCAGTGAAAGGGGGTGCAACTTTATTTTTTACAATTTTTAGTCTGGTTCTTGAGCCAGTAACAGTTCCATTTGCTTCTTTAATCTGTCCAATTCTACGAATATCCATTCGAATAGAGCAGAAAAACTTTAAGGCCCGTCCGCCAGGAGTGGTTTCTGGACTACCAAACATAACTCCAATTTTTTCTCGTATTTGATTGGTAAAAATACAAACACAATTTGTTTTGGATATTGCTGCAGTGAGCCTTCTCATTGCTTGGCTCATCATTCGGGCTTGTAGACCAACCGTTGTGTCACCCATCTGTCCGTCTAGTTCCTGTCTGGATACAAGTGCAGCTACTGAATCCAAAACGATTACATCGATTGCACCAGATCGAATAAGCGTTTCAGTAATATTTAGTGCATCTTCGCCACTTTCAGGTTGAGAAACCATTAGATTGTCAAGATCCACGCCAACAATCCTAGCATATTTTGGATCTAGGGCGTGCTCTACATCAACAAAAACAGCATTTCCTCCCTTTCTTTGGGCTTCTGCTATTACACTAAGGCAAAAAGTCGTTTTACCGGATGATTCAGGACCGTATATCTCAACTATTCTGCCTCGAGGAAGTCCACCTACACCTAAAGAAAGGTCCACTGCCAAGGATCCAGTTGAAATCACCGAGACATTCATTTTCTTGGCATCACCAAGACGCATTAAAGCACCATCGCCGAATTTTTTATTAATTCCTTGGAATGCAAGTTCTAGGTCAGGGCTTTTGGTCTTGTTTTCGATTTTGTTAATACTCTGTTTAGGCATGGGGATTAATTGATTTTTAAAAATTACTCTGTATTCATTCTTGGATGAAGCAAGTTGTTTTCGAGATATTTTCTATTGTTTTTGATAATTCAAATCAACTTATGGTTCTAAATTTTCTCAGTATTGGTTTTGAAAATGTGTGGGATCCAATTGTCTAGGATCTTCATTTGATATGAAATACCAGCATATAGTTTGGGATTGGAACGGAACTTTGGTCGATGACGCAGAATTATGTGTAGTGATTTTGAACCAAATCCTAAACGATTATGGAAAAATGCCTGTTGATCGGGCATTTTATTTGGACAACTTTTCGTTTCCTGTATGCGAATATTATAAATCTTTAGGTCTTCCATCTTGTGGTCCAGAATATCAAGAAATAAGCCAAAGATTTATCGAAGAATATCGTAAAAAACATCATATTTGTAAGCTTCAAAAAAGTAGCGTCAAAATGCTTAGCTACATAAAAGGATGTGGGATTTCTCAATCAGTTTTATCCGCGGGAAACATTGCAGATGTCTTAGATTTTGTTGAATATCACAAATTATCTGATTTTTTCACTATAATTTCTGGTGTTTATCATACCAATGCTACTGGTAAGAGCGATGTGGCTCATAAACATCTAAATCAAATCCAAGCATGTACTTCAGAAATCTTACTGATTGGAGACACATTGCATGATTTCGAGATAGCTACGGATCTCAAGGTGGACTGTGTTTTATATTCCAAAGGTCATAATTCGAAAAATCGGCTCTTGGAGGCATCAAACTCAGTTATTAACGATCTAGAGGAACTGGTTGGGCTTATCGATTGACCCTGAATTAGCTTAGTATCATTATAGAACTTTGATGAATCGAGTATACATCAAAACTTACGGTTGCCAGATGAATCAAAGAGATTCTGAAGATGTTGCTGCAAAATTGAAAGCACGCGGCTATGAGCTCGTTCAGTCCGAAGAATCTGCAGATATCGTTTTGCTAAATACATGTAGCGTAAGGGAGCAGGCAGAAATAAAAGCTGTTGGTAAGGCAGGTATCTTACAGTTTTCTCGAAAAAAAGAGAAAAATTTTATTTTGGGTATTATGGGCTGTATGGCTCAAAATAGAGGCGAACAACTCCTTGATTCTCTTCCTGACTTAAATCTGATAGTTGGGACACAGAAATTTCATCGAATTCCCGATTTTTTAGACGATATACGCAAGAAAAGTCATCAAAACCGAGTTCCTCAAATACATTTGGAAGAAGAAAAGGATTCACAAAGCGAAATAAAACATCATGTAACAAATCCTAAAAATAAGGTTTCTGCTTTTGTTTCGATCATGCAAGGATGTAACATGAATTGTTCTTTTTGTATTGTTCCTAAAACTAGGGGTAGGGAAAGGTATCGTTCGATTGATGATATAGTATCTGAAGTCGAGGAACTATCTTATAATGGAATCAAAGAGGTTACCTTATTGGGACAAATCGTTAATGCTTTCGGTCGGGGAAAGTTTGCAAAAGTTGATGGAAAGACACCATTTGTTCAGCTACTGGATAAAATTCATTGTCTTGATGGTATTGAGCGAATACGATTTACATCTCCTCACCCAATCTCTTTTGGGGAAGATTTGATTAAAGCTTTTGGTAGGCTAGAAAAATTAGGCTCCTATGCACACCTGCCGATGCAAAGCGGTTCAAATAAAATTCTTAAATCAATGAATCGTCCCTACACCCGGGAAAAATTTATTAAACTTGTCGAACAACTCAGAAAAACAAATGAAAACATGCGAATCAGTACCGATGTAATTGTTGGATATCCTGGTGAAGATTCTGAGGATTTTGAATTAACTAAAGATGCTTTTATTAAATGCGGTTTTGAAATGGCATTTATATTCAAGTATAGTGAAAGATCTGGAACTCCGGCAGCTGTCCTAGATGACAAAGTGCCACAAGAAGTTAAGGAGTCGAGGAATAAAGAACTCCTAAATTTATTAGAGGATCAGTCTTTGGATTCTAATCAAAAACTTTTAGGAAAGACGCTAGAAGTTCTTGTTGAAGGACATGCACGAAAAGGGGAGGGCAAGCTGTTTGGTCGTACACTTTGTTATCGAAAAGTTGTTTTTCCAGCTGATCAAATGCTAATTGGACAAACTAAAAATATTGAGATTATGGATGTGACAGCAAATACATTGTTTGGAAATCTAAACTAGATATTCTTAATTACAATGCTTTTAATTTTTACAATGATTACCGCAATTGCCTTTCTTATTTTAGGCGGTTGTTTATTGGCTAAAAATGAAAAATTAGACGATTTAATAAAGGACTTTCCGAGATCAAAAAAATTGTCCATTTTATTTATGTCATGCGGTTGTGTCTGGTTTTTATACAGGCATGTCTTAAATCTAGGCGAAGCTGATTTTGGAAACTATAAGTCGGTCATTACGATTGTTACCTTATTTATACTAATTTCTTCGTTTATTTTCACTAAAGATTTTCTAGCCGTTCGAGGCCTTTCAGTAGCCTTGTTACTATATAGCAGAGAAGTCTTGGATGCAGCCTTTTTACAGGAACCTTTAAGCAGACTGGTTTTAGTATTCACTGCTTATTTATTGATTATTTGTGCACTTTATTTTGGTGCCTGGCCCTATCGAATGAGAGATTTGATCACCTATCTTTATGACAAACCAAAACGACTATTGGTTTTGGGATATTTCCTTCTTCTTAATTCAATATCACTGTTTATTTCTGGAGTCTTTTTGTAGATTGATGTTTTATGGTTGGTTACCTTGTACTTATATCTGGACCTGCTGGTGTTGGAAAAACAACTATTTGTGACCGCTTGCTAAATGAGTTTTATCCGAAATTGGTACGGGTAGTAACTGCTACTTCAAGAAAACCTAGACCTGGGGAAAAAAACGGGACTGATTATTTGTTTTTTTCAAAAAGTGAATTTATCGAAAAGATCAAAGATCAAAGATTCATAGAACACGAAATAATTCATGGAAATTATTATGGAACTTTAAAGCAATCCCTCATCAATGTAGATAAGGAAGTAAACCTACTGATGAATATTGATGTTAATGGTGCGGAGTCGATTCAAACTCGGATCTCGTCGATTGAGAATTGCAATTTAAAATGTCGTAGTATTTTTATTCGGCCAAATTCAATCGAACAACTTAAGCAACGACTCAAGCACAGGGGAACTGATGATAGTCAGGAAATAGAAAAAAGATTAGAAACTGCTTTTGAAGAGATTAAGGTCGCAGATCGTTTTGATGTAATTATCGATACCTCAACTAAAGAAAAAGATTACAGCTTGGTGAAGGCTCAATATTTAAATCTTAACCAAAAATTGGGGGAAGAGTCCCTCATTTGATTCTTTGTTGTGGGCGCTCGTCATTAAGCCAGTCCAAATGAAAAAATTGTCCTCTTGGCTGATCAACCCGTTCATAAGTGTGTGCACCAAAGTAATCTCTCTGGGCTTGCAGGAGGTTTTGAGGTAAGCAAGCAGTTCTGTAACCATCGTAATATGAAAGGGCAGATGAGAAGGTTGGTATCGGAATGCCATTTATGGTGGCTAAGGAAATGATCTTTCTCCAATTGGTTTGATAATTAGTAATACACTCATTGAAATAATCATCGGTTAGCAGATTCGAAAGGTTTGAATCTCGGTTAAATGCTTCTGTAATCTTTTGAAGAAAAGCAGCCCTTATAATGCAACCACCTCTCCAAATTTCTGCGATTTCTCCAAAATTTAGATTCCAATCATACTCAACTTGGGCTTCACGCATCAACTGAAAACCTTGTGCATAAGAACAAATTTTAGAGCAATATAACGCATCACGAACTGAATCAATAAACACTAACTTATCTCCATCAAACTTACTTAATTTAGGCCCAGTGAGAATTTCTGCTGCTGATAATCGCTCTTCCTTAATAGCACTTAAACATCTTGAAAAAACAGCTTCTGCAACGGTTGGAGCTGCGACACCCATGTCTAACGCGTTGACCGATGTCCATTTCCCCGTTCCTTTTTGACCTGCAGTATCCAGTACTATTTCGACAAACGGTTTTCCAGTAGACGGATCTGATTGCTTTAGAATATCAGCAGTAATTTCGATGAGAAACGAATCTAGGATGTCTTCATTCCATTTATTAAATACTTGACCTATTTCATAGGAATCCATCTCCCCAATTGAAGATAGAATATGATATGCTTCACAAATCATTTGCATGTCTCCATATTCAATTCCATTATGGACCATTTTAACATAATGTCCCGCGCCATTGGGTCCAATATAGGCAGAGCAGGGGACGCCTCCTTGGACAGGTAAACCAGGTTTACCACCTGAAAGGGGTTTTCCGCTCGAAGAATCAACTTTAGCTGAAATACTGGTCCAGATGTCCTTTATTAAATTCCATGCCTCTTTACTTCCTCCAGGCATAAGGGAAGGTCCAAGCCTAGCTCCTTCTTCACCACCACTTACCCCAGATCCAATAAAATGAATTTGCTTTTCCGCTAAATTTTTTTCTCTTCTGATGGTATCTGTCCATTTCGCATTACCACCATCGATTATCACATCACCTTCTTCAACCAATGGTATCAAGGAGTCAATTACTGCATCTGTACCAAAACCCGCTTGAACCATAACGATAATTTTTCTAGGTTGAGATAAAGACTCTATAAATTCCTCAAGTTTCTCAAACCCAACCAATTGGGTGTGGCTATGATCTGAAAGAAAATCTCTAGTTTTTTGAAAAGTGCGATTAAAAACCGAGGTTTTGAAGCCATGATCCGCAATATTCAACGCTAGATTTTGCCCCATAACCGCCAGTCCTATTAAACCAATATCCGAAGAATTCATAAAAGAAGTGTTTTGCTGGTAAAATCTGCCTTGTTAATACAAGGAGATAAATTTGTCCAACTACAATTAAATCGGTGAAGCAACTTCTAAATTATCTTCGAATAAAAATTCGTCTTCTTCGTTATCGCTAGTTTTGCTATTAAAAATTTTCGTTGGATTCGTAAGCCTGGGATTAATGTTAAATTTCTTCATCAGCATGAGCATATCTGAAGTGCTAGTACGAATCGCTTTTGTTGCCATGCTACTACTAGCATCTGAAGCAGCTTGTGCGTTGGTAGATGCCGCTGCTGTTATGATCGAAGATCGAGAGCTTAGGTCATAGGTATCAATATTTTCTTCCGAGGAACCTGTTCCGAGACTTGCTCCGTTTAGAGAACCTTCAATGGAACCTTGTTTCGTAGCTTGCTTAAAAATAACGGCATCTGCTGCAGGTGCACCTACATCCGGATCATTTCCAGCAGTTATAGCACCGAATGTTGAACCATAAGTAACAGCTTGCACTACATTAATAGTCGTACTATCAGAGGAAAAATCTCTGGGATTCGCATCCGTAAGTGCGATAGTTTCAAATGTTGCTCCAAAGGCCGCACCGTTGCTGCTTGACCGGGCTATTTCAATATCAAAAGTTTCGGTTGCGTCTTCTTTGGTTAGGTCAAAGGCACTTACCCCAGTGATGCTACCAGTAGTAGCACCTTGGGCTGCCGAATTAATTAGAGCTAATCTGTCTAATGGGTTGGGGTAGTAAATTGAAATACCTACATTCCCGATCAATGAACCCATTGAACTGTGTTGAGATATAGTGAGTAGATCATTCCTAGCATTTTCAGCAATTCCTTCACTTTCTTCGACATTTGTTGCCAAACTGAGGTTTTCTTCTGCTTGATCTATTCTGGCAGATGTTGATCCCAAAGAGCTTCCTTCAGCGGTAGATTTTGCCAGCTGTTTGCGTTCGTATTTTTCCCAATTTGGAGTGAAATCCATGGATTTTTCAAGAATAGATGCCATTTGAGCACCAACGGAAGATCCAAATGATGTGGCTTCAGCAAGCCTTTTGAGATCCCATTCTCCTTCCATGTTCAAATTAAGAGTCTCGTCAATTACATGAAACGCAATTTGTTCGGAAGCCTCTTTAGCAACCAATGAAGGATATTCTTTTGAGTTATAATCTTCGTCATCAATCATTGAAGCAACGCTTCCCATTACAAATGCATTCGAGATTACTTTGGTTAATTCGTAGGTAAATATGGCATTACTTCCTTCCAAATTTTTCATAAACAAAAAGGTTTCTTCTATGATGGATTTAGAATGATCTTGAGTAAGAGTATCAATTTTTTCTTCTGTTATGGAATCGGTAGTAAAAAGACTGGAAGCCATACTGTAAACCGCCGATCTAATGAGATCAGTTTTTACAGGATCAAACTTTAGAAATCGGCCAAGATTTCCATCAAACTTCATATTTTCATTTGGAGTCTCAAAGTCTTCCACAGGTTCGATTCCTGAGTAGAACCCGATTTCTGTATTGGATGGTTCATCTTTAATGATTGTTAAAAGAGATTTCAAAATGGATCCTGTCATCAAAGCAGTTTTATCTTCAGGCACTGATTGAATTAGGGCATGTGTAATGAGTTTGACCCATTTGCTTGCAGATGACTCCCAAATTGCTACTCTTTCAGGTATAATAGCACTAAGTACTATTTGAGGCACCTCAAGAAGTTGTTCGTCTTCTGTAAAAACTTGTAAGAAAGCACTAGTAATGGATAAAAGACCAGATGCTACTTGTTCGTCTGTTAGCGAAAAGTTAAGTCTATTTTGAGCCAAATAATTGATGGCATGTGAAAGAGCCTCCTCCGGTTGCTCGACGACAATATTTTCAAATACCGTTTTCAACCCATCAATTAAAGCCTGGCTCTCTACAAGTTCTGGCTGCAGTTCATCGAAGTCGATGCTATTTTCAATCTCTGTCTCTTGGTCAATTGAAAGAACTCTTCTTCCAGATGGTAGGTAGTTTTCCTTGTCCTTAATCGAGTCAATATTGATTAGAATTGTGCTCTCAATCAGAGAATTATTTATTGACTGAGCGAGTACAGCTGTAAACGAAGTTACAGTAAAATAAGTAAAAATCACAAACGCATTAATTTTGTGGAGGTACACTATTTAAAGTCAGCTCAACTGCAGTGATTTTGCAACAGAAAATTATAAATTATTTCGAAAAACTGAGCCTTGTGTATTTCAATGATAAGCCAACTAGAACTGAAAAAAGAATGAGGCAAGCAGGAGTTCTTGTGGGAAAATCAATGCAACAGTAAAGAATAAAACACAAGCAACCAGCAGAAATACACTTAATCAAGATGGAGGGGCAGAATATATAGTTTCTCAGTAATATTAAAAATATTGGGAATAAAATAAGGGTAAACCCAACCCATCCAAATTCACTTACAAATTCGAGCAGATCACTGTGTCCATGTCCAACCAATGGAACATAACGGTGGTGAGCATTTGCAAGTCCTTTATTTCTTATAATTCTAATTTCTTGAGATTGGAAAAGTGGATTGATTGCACCGTAGGAATCATAACCATAACCCCAAAACGTTTTACCAGATATTTGTTTTACCAGATCAGTCCAAAGAAGAATTCTTAAAGGGGTTTCGTCACTAGTAATCTGAGAATTTGTGGTATTGATCATTTCCTTTGTGGTACTTTTACTAAGAAAAAATCCAGCTAGCAGAACCACGATGAAGGCTACGGATATTTTGAAAGTATTTTTTTTGAAATTCATGATTCTTGCCTGAAAGCCTAGCGAGTAAACCGCCAATGTGCTTAAAACCAGTAAGATTAAGACCCCAGATCTTGAGCCAGAGTGTGGAATAGTTATGGTCAATAAAATCAAACCACCTAACAAAAAGATGCTCTTGCTTTTAAAATAGCCCAAGCGATTTTTAAAGTTAGATGCATGAAACAATAATCCTATGGTCGCAGAGATAACAAGTAATACGAATGCAGACCAATGGTTTTTATAGGTAAAACTAGCATAAAAATATCTGGGTTCTGGGGTATCCCAAATGCCCCAAATTTCTTTTAAGTCGTCTGCCGGAAAATACTGAATTTTTTGAATCATTCCTGCAATCGCAAGGATAACAGATGAGATGATCAAACCCGCAATGAAATTTCTGATGGAACTTCGAGTCTTGAAAAGTAAGTAAGCAATAATTCCAATTAAGAGCTGAGAAATAAAAACTGAATAGTTTTGAATGGAGCCCTCATGCTTAATAATTTGGGTAGGCAGATATGGATTTGGAACAGACCAAATTGAAGACAGGATATCATCTAATAAATCTAGATTCTTATCTTCTAATTGATAAGTGTCTTCAATTTCATTTTTTGAGTGAAGATATAATGCCAAAGCCCGCTTGGGGTCAGATTCAAAATATGGTAAAGTTTTTTTTAGAGTTTCAGAAACAGTAATGACTTTTTGAATATTCTTTTCTTTCAATAAATAGGATTCGATATCTAAGTCTGCTAATTGTTGGGTTGTTGGACTTGTGAAAGTCGAATTATTTAATGATAAGATTACTAATATCCCGCAGAAAAAAAAGAATCCCAGCGGAAAGGCCAAGTTCCTAAGGGAAGAATCTTTTGCAATCAGCATTCCTCGAAAAAATAACAATATAAAGAAAACCAGCCATAGCTGATCAAACCATGCGAGATCAAGTCCAGCTCTAAACCAAGAACTAATAATAATTAGACATAAAAATATTTTTTGAGTTAAGTTCAACAACCTCATGGAAACCATGTGTACGATGTGATTGACAAGATTTAATTCGTTAAATTCAATCGGTGCATCCCTTTTTAATGAAATATAAAATTAGATTTTCTTTTTATTCTTTATTCTTTGTTCTTACATGCTTCAATCTAAATGCAGAATGGGATAGCTCTTTACTTGGACAAGTTAAAGTTGGTGGATATGTATCGGCAACTTATGACTCAAGAGTTTTTGGGATTCCATCAAATTACTATAATCAATTGAAAAATAATGAGGGTAGCGAAGCCACAGGTATTCCAGTTGACGAACTCAAAAGTGAGGATGATTTCATATTAAAATTTTCCCCTGCAGTTCATCTTGCGAAAAAAGTAAGCCTTTTTAAGTTTTCCGGCTCGGCTGGTGTTGAGATTGCCCAATACCTTAAAAACAATGACAAGAGTTATGTGATTCCTGTTACTACCTTTTCTATTGATTTCGATGAAACTCTATCCAAGAACAAACGAATTTCCAATAATGCAAAAATCCGCTTTGAAGCCGTCTTCGATCTTGGTCAGAATGTTTCTGCAAGCGTCTTAGAGCAAGATCTTGTTTCTTATACCTACTTTACTGCAGGCTTAAATGTTCGATATAATCATAGCACTAAATTTGGTATAGGAGGTGGAACAAACTATTCCATACAGCAATATCAAACTGGTTCAACAGGACCTCGTCCCTATCAAGATTTCTCAACACTACCCATCTCATTGCGTGCGTTCTACATTTACTCGGAGAAACTTGACTTTTACACAGAATATTCGTTTTCAAGGTCTAAAAGTAAAGGCTCCCAGCCCAATCTAATTGACAGTAAATCTCACAGCATCTCTTTCGGTGCCGATGGCAGTTATTCTACAAAATTATCTGGAGATGTTAATGTAGGTTATTCAGTACAACATTATGATGAAGAAAACAATCAAGACCAAATGAATCTCATACTTGGGTTTGGGCTAGTTTACAAATATAACTCAAAAACCTCTTCTAACTTTGACATCTCGAGGTCTTTTTCTCCTTCAGCTCAAGGTTTTTCTTCGTTTTCAACGAGTGCTCGAGTTGCTGTAAGCCATAGATTTGTAGAAGATTTGACTGGGACTGCTTACATCAGTGCTAGTGATGTTGAATATAATTATCCATATGATCCAGATAATCCTCCACTATTAACCGGCGAATCAAATTCTATGAACACATATGGGTTTGGAATATCGATTGTTAAAAATATCAATAAATTCTTTTCTGCAACGGGAGGATACGACTACAGTATAATTGATCGTAGTTCCGAATCTTATGGTCGCCATATTTTAAGAGCCCAGGTGAACGGAACATTTTAATGTTTTAAATTTTGTAGTGAAAAGAATATTCTTTATATTGGTATTTTTTTGGGTTTGTCCTTTGATGAGCCAAACTTCATTCAATAATGATCCATCAATTCTTCGAGACCCTACTGGCTATAAGATTAGATATGGAGATAAGTTGATGGTTAATGTTCGAGGTCAACAAGAGTGTTCTGGTGATTACACTGTAAGCCGCGAAGGAAAAATCCGTCTAACATACATCGGTGAAATTCAAGTGAATGGTTTAAATACGAAGGCAATTGAAGCCCTAGCAATAAGAAAATACCAGACCGAACTTATCTTTAGAAATCCTGTAATTAATGTGTTTGTCAAAGATTATTCAGAAAGAGTCGTCTTCCTGACTGGATCAGTAAATAGAAAAGGTCCATATACTTTTCCTCCCGAAGTGGAGGCAATGAATATTGTCGAAGTAATTTCTAGAGCTGGTGGATTTTCTGAAATTGCACGAAAAAATAAAGTTTATGTTACCCGTACAATATATGATGAAAGAGGAAATGCTGTAAAAACAGAAACTTACACTGTGGATGTTGAGGGACTTAGTAAAGGCTTGGTTAGATTTGGTACTAGTAAAAAATTCTGGATTTATCCTGGAGACAGAATCGAAGTGCCAGAAAGACTAATATAATGGATGATAATTTAGAAGATATAGATCGTTCTTTGTCCACAAAGCCCAAGGGACGTGTAAGAGGTATTTCTGACTTTCTGTTAATAATCAGAGATCGATGGCTTCTCGCACTGACGCTTGCCCTTCCAATTGCACTTGGGTTTGTTTACAAAGAATTACAAGTACCCGAATTCTTCAGATCAGAATCGTCCTTTAGGCTAATTCC